>NZ_JBOFBG010000004.1:0-291064 GCF_051594305.1 Paenibacillus sp. IHBB 3054
TAAAATGAACGATTGCTTGCCTCTATCTGTCTTATTCATGAGAACAACAAAAAAGGGGGTGCAGCAGAATGACTGACCGGGGAATTTTCGAGCTCTATAAAGAAGATGTTTATTATTTTTGCTACTATTTGATGAAAAATCAGGCTGATGCTGAGGATATTAGCCAAGAGGTATTTGTCAAAGTGATTTTGGCAGATAGATCAAAGGTAAGAAACCTGAAATCGTGGATTTTGCGAATTGCTTCGAATGAGTGTAACAGCCTGATCAGAAGGCGTAAAACAGGAGTGATGAAAGAATTACGTAATTATTTACTATCCAGGTCTCAGGATTCCAATCCTGTCGAAGAGCATTTAAATCGCCGGGAAACTAAAAAAGAAATTCAAGGACTATATAGTAAGCTTCCCGACAAAATCAGAATGGTAGTAGTCCTTCGTTTTATTAACGAATTGACTGTACCCGAGATCTCTAAAGTGATGGACATACCCGAAGGAACTGCAAAATCCAGACTAAATAAGGGGCTTAAGCTGTTAAAGGGCAAGATGGTTGGAACTCAACTAAAGGAGATGAGCAGCAATGAATCAGTATATTGAAAAGGATAAGAATATTCCCCTGCCGGATTATGATTTAATGTGGACAGCCATAGAAAAAGAAGCATATCAACGCCAAATAAATCTGCAGCCTTCGCAGAATATTCCTAGACATCGTGCGAAGGTTGTTCCCATCAGTATCGTTTTCTCATGTATCTTGCTTGTCGCCATTCCTGTATACGCTAGTGTGACGATGAATTGGGATGAAATTGGCGGCCGTAGTGTGACCAATGCATTGAAAAACGGTATCGGCCAGCAGTATGATCTCCAAGCTTCCAGTTCTGGAGTTACAATGAACTTGAACGGTGTGGTGACGGATGGAGAAAAAATGAAAATGCTCATATCTCTGGATACCAAAACCGACCTAAGCCAATATATTGGAATTGCTACAGAGAAAAATACCATGACAAGTGAATCCGGTAGCGAGGCAAAAGTATACGGCAATTTAGAATACGACCCGGAAAGCAAGAAACTCCTTGGTGTATACGAAACCCCTGATACATTAAAGGATGATAAAAAAGACTACAAATTTGAAGCGCAAAATCTTATTTTTCTCCGTAATAGGGATATTCCCTTAGAATCTAACCCTCAAGCCGGAGATACGATTGTTACCGGATCTACACAGTATCCAACCCTCCATATTGAATCCGTTCGACAAGCTTCAAATCAAACCATTATCCGCTATAGGGTCGCTGCTTCACCATCTGACTTGGGACGCGGCACCCCGCAACTGGTAATTAATGCTGGTGGTCAAGTGAAAGAAGCAGTTCCCACCATCATGCCTAGCGAAGGTTCGGATTTGTTTATTGAACAGGTATTCGATATGACTGAACCCGTTTGGAAGGATGCCAGTCTTCATTTTAGTTACATTGAAGAAGCAAAACGGATTTCGGGCAGTTGGAAGTTTGATTTTAAAGCAGATGGAAAAAAGGCAAGTGAAGCTATGTACACTAAGAAAATGTACACCAGTCCTGAAGTCCAAAAAAAGACAGGCATAACGTTTGATCAGCTAGTGATTACCCCTTTAGTTATCCAGATCCTAATCAATGAAGAAGAATCGCTTAAAAAAGGAATTGTCCACTACAAAACTGCTCAGCTGGTTATAGGGGATAAAACAATCGCCGGGGATCGGGTTTTAAAAGGAGATCATCCCGGAAGCTATCAGCATTTATTTCAATTTGAATCTTCGGAGTGGTATAAGGACTGGTCTGATGTTCCAATGAAACTTAAATTAAAAGATGCTGTCATTGAAAAACGGGATACCTCTAAGAATTGGATCACGCTAAATAAACCTAAGAAAGAAAAGCAGTTCGCCAAACTTAATGTGGATGGATTAGATATTCAATTTACGTATTATACTGAGGGCGAAAATTTGATGGTCGAGTCCCATTCCGAATCCCCTGGCTTCAAGGGTGTTAACCAAACTACGGTACGGATTAATGGCAAAGAAATAGTACCTGAAATTACACCTAAGGGTATGGTATCTACAGGGGTTAATATCGATAGCTACAAAGGTATTCCCTTTGACGAAAAGATTGAACTGAACCCTGGTATCTATAAATACAGCGATCCAAGCCGGAACGAAGAAGTTAAACTCTAACCAAATTCAATAATAAACCAGCGGCAGTCTTGGATTGGAAAATAAAGTCCTAGACTGCCGCTGGTTTATTGAACTAACGTTCCCGTTAGCTTAATGAAAAACTGACTTAAATTCTCGAAATGCTATGGGAGAATCCAATGAACAGAAGCGTAAATATGGTGTTATACGATGTTGCACACTCCTTGAAATACGGTCAAACCTTCTTAATATGATAATTTCTTGTTAGAATAAAAATAGTAAGTGTTTGTTTTCTTTCATCTTCTTTATAAATTTAACGATTCCTCGAATAATAATTATTGATAAAATGATAATAATGACTGGAGCAATTTCTATAATAAAAACAGGAACTAATGCTGATAATGAAACGAAAATCTCGTAAATAAAAAAATAATCAACTATTCCAGCAACTACAAAAGACATTACAATCAATTGAAATTTCTGATAATAATAACTAAGCCTATAATAGGCTCTTCTTAAGTAATCAAAAGCTTTCATACTTCACCTCAATGCAATTCATTTACAATATGCTACGATTATGTTTAGAAATGGTTTCAGGTGTTTGTGTAATTGTGTATATCGATTAATTTGCGAACTCGCAATTAATTCCATACTTGGAGTTATTCGTGAAGCGTGCTGTTCCCGATCTGAATTTTCAGTCTTTAGAGCAGATGTTAGATTAGAAATGTATCCTAGATAATCTGAAATCCCCTGCTCACTCGTTCCGCTGATTTTCCAAAGCGGCTGCACCTTCAAGCAGCATCAATCCACTCAGCTGCACGCTGAGCTGAACCGGCAGTATAGGCTTATGCTCCCAAGAAGGGCCGCAGAGTCCCAGCTCGTGGTCCAGTCCTTTCGTCCATAAAGCATTGGCATTCGCCAGGATAACTTTACGGATGGGAAGTGTTCCAGGAAACTGCTTCTCCAGTTGAACCCAGTAGCGGATCAGAATTCCTTTGAACAATCCGGTGTCGTCAATGCCTTCATCAGGCAGCATGAGTGTAACCGGGTGGCACAATCGGCATATGCTTGTGTCGGCTGTCCGCAGGGCATCGTCTGCATATTGCTGCTCTCCTATAACACGGTACAGTTCCAGCGCCGCTCCAAGAAACACTCCCTGGCAGTAAGTGAATTCCCAGTCATAATCAATCTGACCGTCTCCCAGCCTGTTAATTCCGTCCCATACAAAGCCGGAGCCGGGATCTACCAGATGGGCTTTGTTCCATTCGTAAATGCGGACCGCCCATTCCAGATCCTCCGGATCCCGGAACAATCCGTACAAACGGGCAGCCAGAATGGCGGCGGGCGCATTAGCCGGGGTGTTCTTATAATCCAGCTGATCCTTCTTCCAGGCCATTCCTCCCCCGAAATAGCTGTTCCACGCGGTTTGAATATCTGACCACAGCTCCAGCACAGCATTCTTGTATTCTTCTTCCCCGGTAGCCTGGTACGCCCGCAGCAGCGCAAGAGCCGTCCACTCCATATCATCATAATAATTATGGGAAAAGGTACCGCCATTATAAGCATGCAGACAGCGGCTGAATTCGCGGATACGCAGGGGATCTGCGGGATCTCCCGTACGTTCATAAGCATCGACAAGCACATCCATCACATGGGCCTGCCACCAATAATAGAAGTTGTCGTCCGGACGGATATGCGCTTTAGGAAACCACTGACTCATAATACCGGTCTCTTCATTGTAATAATGCTGCTGAAGGCAGCGCTGGAACCAGTCCGCACGCGCCTTCCATTCAGCCTGCGCTGAGGCTTCAGCAAAAATATCCATAGGATCATCCCCATCTGGCGTTAATTATTCACCGATAATAGTGCCAAGCTCAGCCATCCGCTCCAGCAGCTTTATGCCGCTGAGCTGCGAGCTTAGCTGTACAATGCCGCCGGGCGGGTGGCACCAGTCCGTTCCAAACAACGCGCTTTCCGCCGTCTTCCCTCTCTCCCAGAGCAGTTCCGCATTTCTGCGAAGAAAGGATGCGGCTTCTCTTGCCTCAGGATCGGTCTTTACGAGTTCGGCAGTATAGCGGACCAGTATGCCCTTGAACAGACCGCCATCTCCGCCGCCCTCATCCGGCAACACCCTGAGCTGCGGACCGGTTAGCTCTTCAACGGCTGCGGCGAAGGTCTGCCGGGCATCTTCAAGGTAGCTGGCTTGATCCGTAATCCGGTACAGTTCAATTGCGGCGCCTATATACACTCCTTGATTGTAGGTGTATTTCCAGTCTTTATCGATTGTGCCATCCCCCTCACGGTTCAGCCCATCCCAGACAAAACCGTTCTCCGGGTCGACGAGATGTTTCTTTTGCCAGCTTAGAATCCGTTCTGCCCATTCTAGATCCTGCGGATCACCGAAGGCCTGATACAGTCGGGCAGCCAGGATGGCGGCAGGCGCGTTGGCCGGGGTGTTTTTATAATCAAGCTGCGATTTCTGCCAGGCGATGCCACCGCCCATATGATCGTTCCAGCCCGTCTTGATGTCCTGCCACAGAATTAATGAGGTCTGCTTGTAGCTCTCCTTCCCCGTTGCCTGATACGCACGTAGCCATGATAGTGCCATCCATTCCATATCATCATAGAGCTCATTTGGCCAACTCCCGCCATTGCGGCGGAGAAGACCTTCATGCAGCGAGGCGAGACGTTCTTCGTACCGTCTGTCTCTTGTCCGCAGCAGACCGTCCACCAGTGTATCCACGGCATGGGCCATCCACCAATAGTGAAATATAGTGTTGCATTCTCCATTCGGGCAAGGCGTCTCAATGTTGTACATGCCCATGTTCTCGTTCCAGAAATAATGATCCAGCGCTTCCTGCGCCTTGTCCGCCCGTTCCTCCCACAGTCGTGGCTCAATTTTCAATTGCTTCATAAGGCTCTCTCTCCTCATATCTGATCTGGTTTCAGTAGCTGCTTACCCTTTAATACCGCTGAACGCAATGCCCTGTACAAAATAACGCTGCAGGGCCAAAAAGAGCACCAATATCGGCAGAATTGCGACCAGCGCACCGGCCATCATCGGCCCGTAATCGGTCTGAAAGTTATAGGAAAAGGCCTGCAGCCCCATTTGAATGGTCGCTTTATCCGGATCATTTAAGACGATCATCGGCCAAAGGAAACTGTTCCACCCTGCCTGAAAGGTAAAGATGCTTAAGGTAGCCAGTGCAGGTTTGGTGAGCGGCAGATAAATGCGCCAAAAGATCTTAAATTCACCGCAGCCCTCAATCCGGGCCATTTCCAGCATGTCGCTGGGCAGGGTGAGGAAAAATTGCCGCATGAAGAACACCGCAAACGTCCCGGATGCGCCCGGCAGAATAATGCCCCAGAAGGAGTTCATCAGTCCGTTGCCTCCACTGCCGAAAAGATCATTGCCTCCGGCGAATGGAATATGGCGCATCACATAAACGGTCGGAATCATGGTTACGATGCCGGGGATCATCATCGCAGCCAGGAGCACCCGGAATACCGGCTTATTGAGCCTGAATTTCAGCTTCGCAAAAGCGTAGCCGCTGAGTGAGCCAAAGAATAAATTGGCCAGTACACCGGATACGGCAAGAACAAGCGAATTCCAGAAAAATAATGCAAATGGCACGGTCGAGAATGCTTTGCGGTAATGATCAAAGGTCAAATGCTTCGGAAACCATTGGATCGGCATCGCAAAGATCTCCTCATCCGGTTTCAGGGACGTTAGTACGCTCCAATAGAATGGCAGGAACATGGCAACTGCAATAACGATACATACGATATAATAAATGGATTTGTTAATGCCCCGCTTCAGGGCGGAGCCGCCGGTAACACCCATAGCTGTAAGCCTCCTTTTTTCCTGGGCAGCCCTGTTTAAATGACTGACTCTTCCGCTTTGGATATCCGCATATTGATCAGTGAAAAGACCAGGATGGCCATCGCCAGCACAAATGCCTGCGCAGAAGCATAGCCCATTTGCAGCTGGTTAAAACCTTGCTGGTAAATCAGATAGACCGGTGTCTTCGTGACATTGGCCGGCCCTCCCTGCGTCAGAACAAAAGCCTGGTCAAACAGCTGCAGTGCACCGATGATGGCCATGGTACTGACCAGGAAAGTTGTCGGCCGTAACTGCGGCCAAGTGATATACCGGAAGCAATCCATTTTGTTGGCACCATCCAGCCGGGCCGATTCATACAGATAATCCGGAACGCCTTGCAGACCTGCCAGATAAATTATCATATTAGAGCCGACGGACTGCCAGAGTGTCAGCAGGACTATTGAGAGCATGGCCGTTCTTGTCTCGGACAGCCAGGCTGGTCCTGTAATCCCAACGTAGGAGAGCAAACCGTTAATCAGCCCAAATTCCGGGTGCAGCAGCCAGATCCATACCGTTGCTGCCGCGACAGCTGAAGTCAGCGTAGGGAGATAATAAAAGGTGCGGAACAGCTTCACCCCGCGCCACGCCCGGCTGAGCAGCAGTCCCAATAGCAGTGAAATTAGAATATTGAGCGGCACAAAAATCAGCGAATACAGAAACACATTGCGGAAGGTTTTCCACAGCAGATCATCATGAGCCAGCCGCCGGTAGTTATCAAGCCCGATCCAGTCATTTCGGCTAAGCACATCATAATTGGTAAAGCTGAGATATAAGGCCATTACTACTGGAATAATCGTAAAGACCACGAACAGCAGCACTGTAGGTGTGATGAACAAATAAGCAGTCCGTGCCTGATGTCTTTCCACTTTTCTCATGGAAGCCATACAACTCCCCCCTTCATTATGCGGCAAGGTTCCATAACAGCAGGGAGGCAACGCCTCCCTGCTGCTACAACTGCTACTTCACAACTTCGTTATCCTTAAGCATTTGGTCTCCCTGCTCCTGAGACTTCTTAAGTGTGTCCTCAATACTCAGTTTGTTCTGCTGGTTAAGCTGAAGATTCGGCGCCAAGGCGTCCGTCTCCATCACGGAATAGCCGGGATGCGACGGGCGGACTTTAGCAAATTCCAGGGTTTCCATAAAAGGTTTCCACAGCGGATCATCCTTGAAGAACGGATCCTCCATCGAAGGTTTGAAGCCAGGCAGGTTCAAGCTGGTCTTAGCCCACAGCAGAGCATTGTCTTTGTTAGCCGTCCACCATTTGATAAATTCCCAGGCCTCATCGTGATGCTTGGAGCCCTCAGGAATAACCAGGCCGAAGCCGCCCATCACACTGCCTTTGTCACCGTTAGGGCCTGCTGGCGGAGGAACAACGCCGTATTCCAGGTCTTTGCCGTATTTATTGTAAGTGCTGAGCATCCATGGGCCTGAATAGAGCATAGCGACTTTTCCGGTAACAAAAGCATCCTGGCCTTCTCCGAGCCCCAGCTCAAAGCCCACCTTGTACACTTTATCTTTGTTCATCATCCGGTCCCAGAATTCGAGCACCTGCTTACCCTGCTCATTGTTGAAGTTGGTCTTCCCGTCTTCGGTCAGCATGGTGCCGCCAGCCTGCTGGAGATACATGTTAAACAATCCCAGGTCTGCCATGGAGAAGCCTGCTACTTCAAGCTTGTCTCCGTTCCATTTCGTCAGCTTCGCAGCCGCCGCTTCAAGCTCATCCCAAGTCGTCGGCGGCTGAAGCCCGGCTTCGGCCAGCAGCTTCTTATTGTAGAATAGTGCACGAGCGTCTACTGTAAGCGGCAGACCGTATAATTTATTGTCGTAAGAAAGTTCGTTCAGCGATTCGCTGTAAAAATCATCTTTGGAGATTCCATCACGTGTTAAATAGTCATCCACCGGATGCAGCACATTTTTGGGCGCATAAAGTGAAGTCCGCCAGCGGTCCCAGAAAAGTATGTCAGGAGCACCGCCGTTCGTGGCCGCAGTAAGAAATTTAGTGATCATATCCTGCTGCAGCACGTATTTCACGTGAATCTTATCCTGCGATTTGTTAAAAGCATCGACCATCGTTTCGAACTGCTTCTGGCCTTCTCCGCCCCAGTCCCCCCAGAAAGTAAGCTCTGTCTTCTTTGCACTCTTGCCGCCTTGCTCTGTTCCGCTTTTCCCTGCATTGGCATCCCCGGAATTGCCAGAATTACCGCCACACCCGGCGGCCAGGCCAGAGACCGTCACCAGAGTAAGTGCTGTAATCAACCATTTCTTCATTGATTTCATCCCCCTCAGACTATTTGGTATGTCATTGTTGCCGTTCATTTAGCTGCGCTTTACTTCGATTCCGCAACGCATGAGCACCAGCTCGCAGAACATTATATTGGCCCAAGAGAACCAGGGGCGGGTATACGCGCCGGGATCATCTGCATGAAAAGCTTCATGCATAAACCCGGTACCGCCATCACACTGCGCCAGCCGGTCAAGAATGGATTGCTGTTCCTCTGTATTTCCTGAAGTCATTCCTTGTACTGCTAAGGCGATTGGCCAGATATAACGGTTTGGGGTATGGGGGCTGCCAATGCCTGCTGCGGCTATGCCTGAATAGAAATAGGGATTACTCTTGCTCAAAATGAAGCTGCGGGTATTCATATATACAGGATCATCAACTGGAGAGTAGCCGAGATAAGGAATGGAGAGCAGGCTGGGAACATTGGCATCATCCATCAAATTCACACTACCAAGTCCATCTGTCTCATAGGCATACACAGTCCCAAACTCAGGGTGGTCCACAGTCCCGTGTTGCCAGATACCTTCTTCGATCTGCTCCAGCAGGTGTTGCGCAGAAGCCGCAAGCTCAGAGCTGTTCAACACCTCACCTGCAATTTCACACACATACCGGAGAACAACAACAGCGAACATATTGGCCGGGATGAGATAGCCGTATTCGCAGGCATCGTCGCTTGGTCGAAACCCGGACCAGGTCATTCCTGTATAGAACGTCAGGCTGCCTTTGCCTTCACGGACCAATGTATCCGTGGGTGCTCCATTCATGCGTTGAAACGTATAGAGAGAATCGCGCTCGTGGTTCTGTTCGGTGGTCCACAGTTCAATAATCCGCCGGACCCCTTTTTCAAAAGCGGCATCGAATTGGCTGGCCCGTCCGGTATTTTTCCACAGTAAATAGCTGAGCTGGATCGGATAACATAAGGAATCTACTTCGTATTTCCTCTCCCAGATCCAGGGGTTCATTGCCGTGAGATCATCCTGATGCCCACGCCCATCCGCCTCCTGGTTAAATGCGTTTGCATAAGGATCAATCTCGGTAAAAGCAAATTGCTGCTTAACCAATCCTTCATCATGTCTGCTATTTCTTCATCTTCAGCGGCAAGGATCAGAAAAGGCCTGACCTGAGCGGCAGAATCCCTCAGCCACATGGCAGGAATATCACCAGTAATGACAAAGGTCGTTCCGTCCTTATTGCGTTTTATTGTTGTATTCCAGGTGTTCGATAAACATTGTTCGAACATATCCGCCAGTTTTGGGCGGTCCTGCAATATTGTCCGAACCTGTGCAGCCAGCCGCTGAATGGATTGGGGTAATTCATTTGAGGTGTACAGTAGAAATAACCTCCCTTTTGTATTTTTATTAAGCGCTTTCATTAAATAGTATATTGGTATACAAATAATATGTCAATCAATATTTTAGACTTAATGATATATCATTTCAAGAATCTGGATATAAAAAAACCCATCCGATTGAATGGGTTCGTCGTTATCTATTGCCGTTACTTTCGAACTGCAGGTCCGGTCGAGCTGCCGGGGATCAGCTTCGCCTCCAGCATTACCTTATTCGGTACAGAATGCCCGTTCATAATTGTCAGCACATTCTCTACCGCAAGCCGACCCATCTCTTCTTCATTCTGGCGCATATGGGTGAAGGCATAACCTCCTCCAAGTTGTGTCGGCGGACTGTCGAAACAAATAATGGAGATATCCTCGGGGATACGCAGTCCCAGACGTTCCACCGCTGTCTTGGCGAGCAAGGCAATATTGTACTCGATGGCAAACAGCGCAGTAATGTCTGGGTGACTCTTCAGATGGGATTCCAGGCGCGCGAGATCATGTTCAATATTATCCGGGTTAAAAAACTTCGGCAATGTCGAGGTTAAGTCACTGACCCACAGCTCCTTATCCACCATGATTCCCCGCTCGGCGTGTGCCTGTATGAAGCCTTCAATCCGGTCCTCGACGGCAGTGGTATCGACCGGCGGAGGCGAAAGAAACGATATATGGGTATGTCCCAAATCAAACAAATACTTTGTGGCTTCAAGCGCTGCCTGAAGATTATCCGTGCTGATCGATGCGGCGGCTACCCCTTTTAAATGTCTGTCCACCAGCACCAGGGGGAAACGGCCAATGACCAGCTTGAGGATTTCCGCGTTGAAATATTCGCCCTGCGCCGGGAAGATAATCAGTCCATCCACACCCAGGTTGAGCAGCTTCTGGATGGATTGCTCTTCATTCTCGGGAATACCGAAGGTTCTCCGCAAGACCAGAAAGCAGTCATTATCGCGTGAAGCCTGCTCCATGCCATAGATCAGCCCCGTACCGTAGCTGTTGCCAAAATCGGTGATGATCAGCCCGATGGTCTTCTCTTCAACATTGATTGCAGGGATTCCGGTACTTGTTCCGGGAGGTAGCTCCTGAAGTTCAGCGACCGGATCGGCCACAAACGAGCCCCTGCCCGGCTTACGGACGATCAAATGCTCGGCGGCCAGCAGCTCAAGCGCTTTTTTACTGGTAATACGGCTTACATTATAGCTATCAGCCAGTTCTTTCTCGGAAGGAACACGCTCTCCAAGCTTATAGGCTTGAGTCAATATGCTCTCCTTCACTTCGTCAAAGATCTTCTCATACATCGGCTTAGAAGACGTCGGTTCGTTCATGACCTTCACTATCTCCTGACTCTTATTATTCGTGATTTACATAATAATATATCATGATATATTATGATTGTCGATGCATACATAGTCTTTCTGTATTCATTATAGATATGCCATTGTTTAAGGAGAATGAAAATCTTGTAAAGAGGACTTCAGAATGTAAAAAAACCTAACTGATGGACGCAGTATAGCTGTGTCAGTCAGTTAGGTTATTACGAATTAGTTATTCAGGTGATCTCAAGAAACAATGCACAATCAAATGGCTGCAGGTTGATGGAATTTGATTCATGCCATTCCTTGGAGGGTTCAGACTTCGATTTCGGGTTGCAGCCCTTGTTCATTTCCTCTACATCCGAAACCAGACTCCATCCCTTTGGAACATCCAATTCACACACCGTCCGGTTATGATTCATGACAAAGAAATAAGTACCGTCCTTTCCCCGTCTCCGGGTAATCTCGACACCTTCCGGTGCGGCTGCGATTCCACAGACCCCAGCGTCGCCAATCATCTCCAAGACCAGCTTTTCCATCGTCTCCGGCCCCAATTCCGTGCCGGCATAATAGGCTCGTCCCCTGCCGTATGTATGGCGGGTAACCGCCGGTGTCCCGGCATAGAAATCCCTGGTGTATACGGCTAGTACCTCTGCGCCTTCCACTGTGATCAGATCGCACCACAGCTCCGCTTCCTCTCCAGACTTCCCGCCTTCATCTTCCGTTTGGGTTGCCCTGGACATCCCCTCATCATTCAGCCATCTCACACTCTGCCCGAATTGGCGCAGACAGTCGTAATCGAAGATGCTTAGACCCAGCAGCTGCGAATATTTTCCCGGCAGCGTCAGTGGAATAGCGGCATTATTCCGGTCCTTGACTGCGGTCCGCATATCGAGCAGGACATGCCCGCCCGCTTCTGTATATTCATATAGTCTTCGGCATAGCTCTGAATCGGTGACGAACAGAAGCGGAAAAATCAGCACTTTGTACTTTGAGAAATCGTCATTTTCGGAAATCAGATCTACAGGGATATTGTGATCAAATAATGCTTTATAATAACGGTGCAGATGTGCGACGTAGTTCAGGTCGGTATGATGCGGCTGGATTTGCAGCGCCCATTCCTGGTCGTAGCTGAACACAATCCCAACCTCGGCTTCGGGAAGTCCCCCGCGGAAAGCCTCCATATGAGGAGCCAGTTCGGCTATGCTGTCGCGGATTTCCTCGTATCGGCGACCCGGAATACGGCTGTGGGGCAGAATGCCGTGCCAGTACTGCTCGCTGCCGAACAGGCAGGTATCCCACCGGAAATAGACGATGGTATCCGCACCATGGGCAACGGATTGAAAGGTCCAGAGCCGCATCTGCCCCGGCCGGGGCGTTGAGCCGAGAATTTCCGTCCCTGTCGGTCCGGCGAGCTGCTCCATCACCCAGAACGGCTTCCCTTTGGTTCCCCTCATAAGATCGAGCGCCATGCCGAGGTGGGAGGGCGAGCTGCGCTTGATCCGCTCCTCCAGAAACAGCATCGGGTATTGATCGTGGGAGATGAAATCCAGATCCTTCGCCAGCTCGAAATAATCAGTCTTGTCAAAGAAGCCCATAAAGTTATGCGTAATAAGATGGCCGGGACATACCTCCCGCAGTATATCCGCCTGCCACTTTTGGAACTCGACGACCAGACTGGAGCAGAATCGTTTCCAATCTAGCAGAAGCGATGGATTATGGCTGTTAGGTGTAGCAAGTGGAACGGGAATCTGCGAGAAAGAGGTATAGGTCTGGCTCCAGAACACCGTTCCCCACGCCTCGTTCAGGCCTTCGATCGTCCCATGCCGTTCCTCCAGCCATCGGTGGAACCTTGCCCGGCAGTGATCGCAATAGCACAAGTTACGGTGACTGTTACCCAGCTCATTGTCAATTTGCCAGCCGACAACATAGGGGTTGTCCCGGTAGCGAAGGGCCATGGTCCGCACAAATTCTTTAATATGCTTCCGGTAGTGTGGATGCGACTGGCAGTCATGATGCCGACCGCCAAAGCCTACCCTCTGTCCCTCCGCATTCAGTGGGTACAGATCTGGATGAAGCTCCATCATCCACACCGGCGGAGCCGCCGTCGGCGTACCCAGCATGGTTGTAACCCCCTGCTCTCCCAGCAGTTCAATGGCTTCGTCCAGCCAGCCGAAATCATAGACGCCGGGACTCGGCTCCATCTTCGCCCATGAGAACTCCGCCATCCGCACAACCTCGATGCCCATCTCCTTCATCATTACTGCATCCCGTTGCCACAAGTCAGGCGGGCAATGCTCGGGATAATAATCAACACCAAATTTCATGGCTTGCGTTACTCCTTCCCATTCACGAGGTAATGTCCAGCTTTTTAATCTATTCGTGTTTATCCTTTAATCGCACCGTCAATCATGCCGGAAATAAGCTGTCTCTGAAAAATCAGAACGATAATAAGCAGCGGCAGCACGCTTACAACCGAGCCGGCCATGATGAGATGATAAGGTGTATTGTTGCTGTCCTCCAGCGCCTTCAGCGCCACAGACAACGTCATATGCTCCTGGGAGCGCAGAATAACGGACGGCCACAGAAAGTTGTTCCACTGCTTGACGAACAGGATAATCCCCAGGGCGGCGAATGCCGATTTCAGGTTGGGAAGAATGATCCGGCGGAACATGCCAATCTCGCTGCACCCGTCGATTCGTGCCGCCTCCATCATTTCATCGGGAATGGAACTGCAGTACTGCCGCATGAAGAAGATGCCAAAAGCATTGGCCAGATCGGGTAAGATCACTCCCCAGATGTTGTCGATGAGATGCAGGTTCTTATAAATGACGAACAGTGGAACCATCGTTGCTTCATGAGGAATCATTAGCGAAGCGAGCACGAAGACGAACAGAATGTCCTTGCCGCGAAACCGGTATTTGGCAAAGGCGAACCCGGCCAGGCTGCAGAACAGCAGCGCAGTAATCGTCATGGTCGTGGACAGCAGCAGACTGTTCCAGGTGATAATTCCAAATTTACGGTTCACGAACAATTCAGTGAAGTTCTCCCAATGCAGCGTTGTCGGCAGCCAGATCGGCGGATTGACGAAGATTTGGCTAATATCTTTCAGCGATGAGCTGAATAACCAGAACAGCGGAAACAACGTGATGAGGGAGACCACGGCCATCAGGACAAATGCTGCACCAGCGGTCAGGCCCTTCTCACCTGAACGGCTGGCCCTTTTCGCCGCAGACTTCTTTTTCGTTTGAGTCAAAAGCGTCATTCGGTTCTCCCCCCCTTATTTCTCATCGAATAGACGCATCTGGATCAGCGATATGCTCATCATCAAGATGAAGAAGCAGACAGCGATTGACGAGGCGTAGCCGAAGTTGAAATTCTGAAAGCTTTCGTTATACAGCATCAGCACCGGCGTCAGCGTCGAATTTAGCGGACCGCCTTTGGTGAGAATGTACGGCTCGGTAAAGAGCGAGAAGGTGCCGATTGTGGACAGCACGGTGCAGAATAGCAGCATTTTTTTGACCAAAGGAATGGTAATGAAGAAGAAGCTTTTTACTTTCGTAGCTCCGTCGACATAAGCCGCTTCGTACAGATCCTTCGGAATACTTTGCAGACCGGTCAGTAGCAGCAGCATATTGTAGCCGAGCCAACGATACAGTACCATTAACGCCACAGAAAAGCGCGCCCACCACGGGGAATCAAGCCAAGGAAGCGGAGACTTGATCCAACTGAGGTTAAGCAGGAACGTGTTGATCAGCCCGTCTTGGGTATTGAATAGCAGCACGAATACGAAGGATACGGCGACCACCGACACAAAATTCGGTACAAACAGAGCCATCCGGAAAAACCCTTTGCCCACCATCCATTTGGAGTTGAGCATACTGGCAAAGATTAAGCCAAGAAAGAGCATAAGCGGCACATACATCAGGAAGATGACTAAGCTGTTCCATAGCGACAGCCAAAAGTAATGATCCTTCAGCAGGGCCGTATAGTTGTCCAGCCCGATGAATAGCTTGTCACTTGCACCGTTCCATTCCGTCAGACTGAGATAAAACGAATAAATAATCGGATACAGTGAAAAGATGCCAAATAAAATAAAGTATGGGGAAATGTACAGATACGGAGCGTAACGGATCTGTCTGTTCCATCTTGTCTTGCCCATAGATTTTCTCACCTCCTTGATCCTTGCTGCTGTCTACTCTCTTTTGGTCTTCTGCCGGAGTTCATCGGCCATTGTCTTTAACGCATCTCCAGAGGAGGCGTCATTCAGGAACACCTTTGCCCACACGTCCGTCATCAGCTTGTTGGCCATCGGGAAATCGGAGGTGTAAGCAAGCGGATAGGTGCTCTCCAGTGATTGGGCATACACTTTTAAAATAGGCTGGCCCTTGAAGTAATCAAATTGCTTGTCCATTGCCGAGTCGGAATATACCGTCTTCAACGAGGGGAGTAGCCCCGCTTCCAGCATCATTTTGGTCTGAGACTCCTTATCGCCGAGCATGAATTCGATGAATTTCCAGGCTTCTTCCGGGTGCTTCGAGTTTTTATTTATCGCCATGTTGGACCCGCCTTGGTTAGCCCCGCCATATTTATCGTCTGCTGACCATTTCGGCATCGTCGTAACTGACCATTTGCCCGAATCCTGCGGCGAGTACTGCTTTTCGATGATCGCGTCATGCCAGGAACCGCCGACTACGCTGGCGATTTTACCCTCACCGATGGCATTGCCCCAAGGGTCGGAGTTGGCGCGGGCGTCATAGACAAGCTCTTCCTGCTGCATCTTGATCAAGTAATCTGTGATCTCCTTCACTTCCGGGCTATCGACCGTGACCTTGCCGTTCTCGTCAAAATACCAGTATCCGCGCTGCCACATCATAGATTCGAACACGCGGTTGCTGGAATTGGTCTTCGAATCGCCGTACATGAACGCTCCTGTCTTCTCCTTCACCAGCTTGGCCGCTTGATAATAATCGTCCCAAGTCTTAATCTTGGCGGCGACCTCATCGGGATCGGTCGGCAGACCGGCCTTAGCGAACAGGTCATTCCTGTAGAACATCACCACCGGGCCGCTGTCCCATGGCATGGCATAGATTTTGTCGTCCATGGTGGCGTCCTTCCATTTGTAGGGCACGATTTTATCTTTATATGGAGCCACACGTTCGGTAATGTCGAGCAGCGAATTGATCTCCACCATCTGTGATAGATTCGTCGATTCGAGCGCCAGCACATCCGGCACCGCGTCGTCAGTATTGGAGGACACCAAATACTTCTGATAGAGGTCGGTGGATTTCATGGTTTGGAACTCAACCTCGATATTGGGATAAGCTTCCTTGAACCGGTCCATATTTAGATCAATCCCGGCTTTGGCCTGCTCCCAAATCCAGACGACAAGCTTCACCTTCTCTTCTCCCCCCTGATCCGTTCCAGCCGATCCGGAACTACTCTGTGTGTTGGAACCAGAGCAGGCGCTTAACAGCATGGAAGCTGTAAAAAGCGTGGAAAGCAGCATTTTCCCTCTTTTGTTATGCATTGTTTGACCTCCTTGAGTGGGTTGATACCATCATAAGAGAAATGTAAGGGTTTTCAAATCCGACTGGCGTTCGAAAAAGGTTCACTTTTATTGGAATGTAACAAAAAAACCCGTTTTTTACACGGGCGAAAGGTCAATTCATTGGATTTTGGTGTCTTTTTGTTTGTTGGCGGTATTGTCCCGGAGCGAATCCGACACTTTTCTTAAACCATTTGGCGAAGTATTTGACGTCTCCAATCCCGATCTTCTCCGCTACTTCCTCCATACGGTAGTCTGTCATTGCCAGCAGATTCTGTGCCCGTTCCAGCTTCTTCTGGGAAAGGAAATCAATCAGGCTGCTGCCTGTCGCTTCTTTGAATACGGTGCTGAAGTAGCTGCGGCTTATACCGATCCGGTCGGCGATTTCGCCGACTCGGGGATCGAGATGAAGATGATGGTTGATATAGTCGATGGCGCGGAGAATATCCTCTTTATGCTGGCGGCTGACCAGACGGGTCTCGCGCTCGATTGCCCGCAGGCGGAGCAGGCGCAGCACGCCCTCTATCCATCGTACTCCGCCCTCAACCGGCCCCTCCAGTCTCCATCCCAATCCGGGATTACGTGAACTCTTCAGATGCAGCAGTTCATGCTCCGCCGTATCCCGTTCCGCCCAGTGGCAGGCCAGCAACGCAGTACCGTCTGGACACGGTAAGAACGCACGTCCTGGTGACCCGGATGCAAATGCCTCACCAATCTTTAGAAAAGCTTTTGGCTCAGACATCGAAAAACTGGAATTGTTAGCGCTTCCATTATCATACAAATGAAAGATGCAGCCGCCTCGGGTCATCCAGCTCCAATCTCCATTCAGCTTGGCTACCAGCCTCTCGTCTGCAGTGATATCCTGTACCCGAAGCCACTCCATTACAATTTGCATCTCGTCCTCAGATGCTGCCATGGAGGACTGATTCTGCAGGTGAAGCTCGCATTCACGCCGGATTTTATCGAGGCATCGCTCCATTTCCTCGTCGCCCATGCTGGTCTTTACAATATAGTCAGAGATACCGATCTGGATCCCCTGCTGTGCGTAAGCAAAGTCACGGTGACAGCTCAGAAACAGGATTTTGACATGGGGATATCTGTGTCTAATTTTATAAGCCAGCTCGATTCCGTCCATCTCGGGCATCACGATGTCGGTAATGACAATGTCGGGTTCATGATTGACCACCTTCTCCCAGCCCAGGATGCCGTTAGGTGCATCGCCGACGACTGCCATGCCATGTCTGCCCCAGTCCACTGTCATCCTCAGCCCTTTTCTCACAAGCTGTTCATCATCAACGATAAGCACCTTCAGGGGTGAATCTCTCCGTAAGTCTTTGGCCATCGTATGATCACCTTACTTCCGTGGTTTCGTTCGGACTCTATCGTAAAATCGCAGTTTTCGCCAAAATGCATGTTAAAGCGCTCTCTGACATTCCGCATGCCAAGTCCTCCTTTCTTGCCCGGAATGACTTGGCCGTTCCTCACATAGAGCAAATGCTCCGGCTTGATACCGATCCCGTTGTCAGTTAACTCCGCCTTAATTTCGCCTGATCCGGAGACGAGTGACAGCCTAATTTCACCTGCTCCGTCTGTAAAGCCGTGAAAAAAGATGTTCTCCAGTAGCGGCTGGAACACCATCCGCGGCACCAGGCAGGACATCAGCTCCGGCTCGGCCTCCAGCTTGAAACTAAAGGCATCATCGTACCGGAGCCGCTGGATTTCGATAAAATGAAGCACTAAAGCCAGTTCCTCCTCAAGCGGCACCAGTGTCTTAGACACTGCAAAAGTGCTCTCCAGGACGGCAACCAGATGCTCAATCATTTTCTGAATATCGCGGCGCCCGGCCAACCTCGCCTTCCACTGAATGCTGTTCAGAGTGTTAAATAGCAGGTGGGGGTTGATCTGGTAGTGAAGCGCCCGCAGTTCTGCTTCGCTCTTCAGCTTTTCGCTCCGGCTGATCTCACGCACCAGATCCTGGATTTGTCCGGTCATCCGGTTGAAGGATTGACTTAAATAGCCCAGCTCATCGCTGGTGAGCACCGGGGTCTGGATGAACAGTTCCCCTTGTCCGAATCTTCGCATCGAATGGGTCAGCTTTTGAATGGGCCGCGTAAGTCGAAGCGAGAAAAAATGGGCCATCGCGATGGCGAAGAGCAGCGTGCAGCCCGCAACGATCAGCGTATAGTTCAGGATCACGCCCGAGGAGCGATAGAACTCAGCATGCGGCATTCTGGCCTCGACAGTCCAGCCCTCCCGCTCCATAACGCCGGACCAGACAATATCGTCCTCCGAACTACTGTATTTCTCCGAGCTTTGCAGCAGCACGCTTCCGTCCGCTGCCCGTATTTGCAGGTGAGCATTCATATTATGCTGAAACGCCCGAAGCAGATTCACCACGGAATCCGCCTTCGTATCGATTAGAATCCGGCTGCCTGGCGGGAGTCCGAAGTGATCCTTGACCGGCACAACCAGGCTGATGACCATGTTGTCACTTACAAAGCTGTAATAGTAATCCGGCCGGTGGATGATAACTTGTCTTCCGCCATTCCCGGCAACTTGGCGCCAGAAGGAGGAGTCCGTAAGCCTTGCCTGATCAAGTCCGCCGCTTCCGATAAATTTGCCCGAAGGCATCACAACCGAAACACTTACAATATTGACCGTTTCAAAAGATATAAGATAGCGCTGGAGCGCCTGTTCCTCCTTATATCGGCTATAGTTCAGCGTTCCGCCATCCTCGATGACCATGGGTGTAGAGATCAAATAATTCAGTAGATTGCCCGTAATATTGTCCATCTGCGCGATGCTGGTATCCAAATGGAGCTTAAGCTCCTCAATAGCATTCATCCCGTAGCTCCCGAACTGTGAATTCACGATCTGCGACGATTTATGATTGGAGAAATAACCCATTACGGCCAACGGAAGCAGCGCAATGACTATGAAGAACATCAGCAGCTTGGCGTACATGCTTCGGCCTATTGATAATGCCTGCGGTTTGCCTTTGTTCCGGGGGTGTGAAGCTTTCGTTTTCATTCCGTTCCCTCCACAGCATCGACTGGCTTTACCAAAGCGTAAAAAGGGCAACCGGATCTACGTGATCCGGTCCCCCTTGCCTATTTCCGCAAATCCGGTTAATCCCGGTTTATTCGTCTTCTTTGAACACCGGTGCAATATTCAGCTCAAACTGGAACTCCTTCTCATCCAGCCTGTAGGGAGCCAGCAGCGCGGGACCACAGGAATTGGAGCCTACGCCGCTCATCTGATAATCCAGATGAACAATTGTCTCCGGCCTGCGGGTCAGATCGTATTGATGCGAGGTTTGGGTCAGATCCTCCGGCGTATAATGTGAAGCATTGAAGGAGAATGGACGGTCACTCCGGAATCTCAGTCCCATGCCGAGCTCATTCGAGACAATAACCCATTCCGTTTCATTGTGGGAACCGTTCTCCTGCGGCATGATATAATCCACAAACTGCTCATCGACGGTAGTCAGGTATTTTCCTATTTTAGTGCTATGTCCCTTGTCGATGTAGCTTTCATGGGGACCCCTGCCGAAATATTCGATCTCCTCATTCCCTTCCGGCATCACGGCGCACAGCCCGAACCGGGGCAAGAATGGAATACCGTCTCTGGTCGTTACGTTAGTACGGAGATAAAGCTCTCCTGTTGCGTCCACCTTCCAGCGGAACGTTCCCCGTAAGAACGGCGGACGTAAATAGCCTCCCATCGAGAAGACTGCTTCCAGTTCTACGGCTTCACCGTCCTGCCGGATCGTGTCCACGCGGTAAATATGGGTTACAGCCCGTTCGTACCCCTCCTGCATCCATTCGTGCTTCACGAACCGGTCATTATCCGCCGGGGCGCGCCATACCGCAAAAGAAAGCGGCGCAAGCAGCATCTCCACTCCGTTCTTGACCAGGCTGTCAAACATACCGGCGCCAAGATTAAAGCCATATTCAAAATCGAATCCCGTGATGACAAGCCGGTCGTCCCGGCGCTCCACCTGGAGAGGTGACCGGGCCTCGGGTTGGAACAGCTCAAGCTGCGGAGCCGGCAGTTCAAACTGGCCGAAGGAAATTTCATGGCCGGGCGATGCCCACCAGGTTTCTTTCGCCGTCCTGCACGACAGAGTAACAAAGTACCTTCCCGGCTCCTCCGGAATCCCGAAACAAGCTTCGACTGTCTGCGAGCCGTGAGGGCCGGCCGACAAACCGCTGATTTCACCTTGACTTACCGTTTCACCGTCCTTTTCCAATTTCCACAGAACTCTCACATGAGATAGATCCCTGAAATCATAGCGGTTGTGAATTTCTATGAGCCCCGAACCGATTTCTTTGGCTTCAAATACAACAGGTGCAATCACCTGCTTGAGTTCCAGCAGTCCGGAATGCGGCTTCCGGTCGGGGGCAACCAGACCGTCAATGCAGAAGTTGCCGTCATTAGGCTGATCGCCGAAATCTCCCCCATAAGCATAATAAGGCCTTCCGTGTTTCATAATCTTGATGCCATGATCCACCCATTCCCAGACACATCCACCCATCAGCTTCGGATACCGGTTGATCACATCCCAGTAATCCTGCAAATCGCCGGGCCCGTTGCCCATGGCATGGCTGTATTCGCACAGAAACATCGGTTTGGCCGTATCCGGATCGGACGCGTACGCTGCAATCGCCCCGCTGGAGGCATACATCCGGCTCTCCATGTCGAGCACCTCCGTATCCGGGCTGCCGCCGTGACGGGGATCGGAACCCTCGTAGTGAATAGGACGCGAAGCGTCCCTCGCTTTGGTCCAGCGGGCCATTGCCATATGGTTCTCTCCATAACCGGATTCGTTGCCCATGGACCAAATGATGATACATGGGTGGTTCTTATCCCGCTCCACCATCCGGGTTGCCCGCTCCACAAAAACTTTCTCCCACTCGGGGTTGCGCGTAAACCAGTTGAAGTCCCCTGCAGGAAGCGCGCCATGACATTCCAGATCGGCTTCTCCGATTACATAGAAGCCGCATTCGTCGCAGAGCTCCAGAAAACGGGAGTCGTTCGGGTAATGCGAGGTTCGAATGGTATTGATATTATGCTGTTTCATCAGCCGCAAATCTTTGATCATATGATTGACCGGAATCGTCTGTCCAAGCTCCGGATGGGAGTCATGACGATTGACACCCTTAAGCTTTACCGCTTGACCGTTGATCGTGAACACGCCATCCTGAATGGATATTTCGCGTAAGCCTACGGGAAAATGCAGCACTTCATCGCCTGCGAACAAGTATAAATGGTATAAATGCGGGTTCTCTGCATTCCACAGCACGGGATTCTGTACATGCAGCTTCAACGTACCTTGGCCTTCGATCATGGCCTGCGTCCGCTCTATCTCCGCACCGTCTGCATCCTGCAGAACAGCTTCAATTTCAAGCCTGCCTGTTGTCTCCACCTCGCAGTTTAGCTCCGCACTATCGAAGCTTGCGGACAGAGACGTGCGGTTGAATACATCGGAGATATGAGCGGAATCCCTGGCAAGCAGGTAGACGTCCCGAAAAATACCAGAGAATCTCCAAAGATCCTGATCCTCCACATAACTTCCGTCACACCATTTCAGCACCATGACGGCCATCCGGTTCACACCAGGACGGGTATAAGCCGATACATCAAATTCGGCCGGCATCCGGCTTCCTTGGCTGTAGCCAACAAATTGTCCGTTCACCCACAGGTAGAAGCAGGAATTGACTCCTTCAAATACCGCAACCTTCTCCTTGCCGTTCCAATTATCCGGCAGTGTGAACTCCCTGACATAAAGTCCGGCAGGATTATCATTGGGCACGAAAGGCGGGTCAAACGGAAAGGGGTAGTTGATGTTCGTGTAATGCAGCTGATCATAACCGTTAACTTGCCAGCAGGACGGAACCACCAGATCATCCCATCGGCTAATGTCATGGTCAGGGGCTACACAATCTTCCTTGACCTCTCTGACACTGGCGTGATATTTGAACTTCCAGCGGCCGTTCAGCGTCTGATAATACGGGGAACGCCCCCGCTTTCTGCGGCGCGCGTCTGCAGCTGACGCGTATGGGATATAGTAAGCTCTGGCTGCTTTCCTGTTAATCTGCAGCGTCTCGGTATCTTCCCAGTAATTCGGAATAAATGACATGACCATCCTCCTGAATATTGTAATAGGCCTTACCACTCAGCAATGCTGCCGTCCCGATGCCGCCATACCGGATTTCTCCAACGGTGGCCCGTTTCCGCCATCTTCCGCACATACTCCTCGTTCACCGTAATGCCAAGACCCGGTCCGGAAGGAATATTGACATGACCGTCACTGTAGGCAAAGACGGTAGGATCGGTGATATAATCCAGCAGGTCATTTCCTTGATTATAATGGATGCCGAGGCTTTGTTCCTGAATGACCGCATTATAAGACGTCGCATCTACCTGAAGACAGGCGGCAAGAGCAATCGGCCCAAGCGGACAGTGTGGAGCGACCGCAACATCGAACGCCTCGGCCATGGCGAATATTTTCTTGCATTCCGTGATGCCTCCCGCATGGGACAGGTCGGGCTGAATAATATCGACCACCCCATCCTTCAGCAGATTTTTAAAATCCCAGCGTGAGAACATGCGCTCACCCGTCGCGATCGGAGTGCTGGTATGATGTGCGATTTCCCGCAGTACTTCGTTGTTTTCCGGCAGCACCGGCTCTTCAATGAACATCAGACGGTACGGATCCAGCTCTCTGGCTAGTCCCCTTGCCATCGGTTTGTGAAGCCGCCCGTGAAAATCGACAGCGATCCCGAATTCCGGTCCACAGGCCTCCCGAATGGCCGCAACCCGCTCAACGATTGCATACACCTTGTCATGTGTATCAATGAACTGCATCTCTTCCGAGGCGTTCATCTTAATCGCCGTGAAACCGGCGGCCTTCTTCTCCAGAGCAGATTTGACGACATCGATCGGGCGGTCTCCGCCTATCCAGGAGTATACCCGCATTGAATTACGGCAAGCGCCGCCGAGCAGCTGGTACACGGGCGCATTGTAGATTTTCCCTTTAATATCCCACAACGCCTGATCGATCCCGGCTATCGCGCTCATCAAAATAGCCCCGCCACGATAAAATCCTCCCCGGTACATCAACTGCCATAGGTCTTCAATCCGCTGAGGATCCTGTCCGATCAAAAGATCCATCATCTCTTCCACTGCGGTCTGAACAGTATGAGCCTTGCCTTCGACCACCGGCTCTCCCCAGCCGGATATGCCCTCATCGGTTTCAA
This sequence comes from Paenibacillus sp. IHBB 3054, assembly GCF_051594305.1. Lineage (NCBI taxonomy): Bacteria > Bacillati > Bacillota > Bacilli > Caryophanales > Paenibacillaceae > Paenibacillus > Paenibacillus sp. IHBB 3054. Next base: position 23,766 of record NZ_JBOFBG010000004.1, read on the forward strand.
TCTTCAGAAACAGCCAGCGGGGAGGAACGATAAAGGTCTCAAATCCGGTTATTTTCATCGATTATTTAGCTCCTTTTGTGTTGTTCAATCTGGCCTTGCTGACTTCTTTCGCAAATAGGCGGGCCGTCTCTGTTATTTTCCCATAGTCGCCCCGCTCCACCGCTTTCCGGTCTACGAGAGCGCTTCCTAAACCGACGGCAACAGATCCGGCGGCAATGAAGGATCCGACATTCGCAAGTGTCACGCCTCCTGTCGGCATCATCCGGATGTGACCAAGGGGCCCCTGCAGTTCCTTTATGTAGGAGGCGCCCAGCGAACCGCCGGGGAACACCTTTAGCAGGTCTGCACCAGCTTCGTGCCCTCTGACAGCTTCGGTCGGCGTCATTACGCCTGGGATGGAGATTCGCCCGTACTTTAAGGTCAGATCCACAATTGCCTCATTCAAATTTGGCGAAAAAATAAAATCGGCTCCCGCCGCGATAGCCTGCTCGGCCTGCGTCAACTTCAGCACCGTACCTGCTCCCACCAGCAGGCGATCTCCATATTTCGCCTTCATGTCCGCGATCAACCTGTTAACTTCCGGCGTATCGGCTGTAATCTCCAGCGCCCCTACACCGCCATCTGCCAGTGCCGCGGCAATTTTATCCACCCTTTCAGGCTCTGGTCTGCGAATAACGGCGACCAGTCCGGAAGTTATCAACCGCTCAATCTGAATATCTTTGTCCATTTCTTTCCTCCTCCTTTGGATTGTCCTCACTTACCGGATAATATCCTCCATGTCGGATCCCCCTGCCAGGAGAAGATCCACATCCTGCCGTGTCGGAAGACCTTCCACATCGCCGCTTACCCCGACAACAATGGAACCCACCGCGTTGCCGCGTCGCACCGCAGAGGGCAGGTCCTCCCCTTGCAGCAATCCGCTTATAAATCCGGCGGCAAAACCGTCTCCGGCACCCATCGGATCAATGAGCCGCTTCACCGGAAACCCTGGCTCATTTCCCGCGATTCGTCCGTTACTGTAATAAGCCCCGTTGGCGCCGAGCTTGATTACGACAGCACCGGCGCCGGATTTCAGCAGACGATCTGCGATGTCTGCAGGCGTACAGCATCCTGTCAGAAATTGTCCCTCCTCAATACCGGGCAGCACGTAGTCGGCAAGTGCCGCCATTTCGTTAAGCACAACGCAGGCTTCTTCTCTGTTCCAAAGCTTCCAGCGGATATTGGGATCAAACACAATGGCCACACCGTGTTTTTTTGCCGCTTCGAGGGCTCGAAAGGTTAATTTCCTGCACTCCGGGCTAAGCGCCGGAGTAATGCCGGTAACATGCAGGATGCGGGCTTTTCCAACATAAGCCTCATTAAGCTCATCCTCGTGCATCAGGCTGGCAGCCGATTGTTTGCGGTAGTAGTACACCTGTATTTTGTCCGGGGATATTTGTTCTTTGAAAAACACTCCCGTCGGCGCTTCGTCTGTAATCCTGACTTCGGAAGTATCAACGCCATGTCCTCTTACGACCTGCCTAATATAGCGTCCAAATGGATCATTTCCGAGCTTGCTGAACCAGCCCACGGTATGCCCCATACGGGCAAGCCCAACTGCCACATTGGTCTCGGCTCCTGCAATATGCTTGTGAAAGCCGTTCACATACTCCAGGGGAACCATCCGGTCTGGTGCCAGAAGTACCATGGTTTCCCCAAAGGTTACTACCTCCATTGCCCCTCCTCCTTCTGCTTCATCACTGATAGAGTTTCTGCATAAAGATCCTATCTTTATTCTTGGATAAAATTAAATCACTTACTTTTTTGCCTTATTACACAAATAAACTGTACGAGTCATTGTTTTTTAACGTTAAATGTAGCTACCTTTACGATATAGATACGATCTTTATGCTACAATCATATTATCTTGTTGTTTGCTAGTCAATACTAAATCAATACTTAGACATATCTGCTTATCCTCAAGAAGCTCCTATGCTAAAATGAATTCATTCCAAGTGATAAGGACGGCTAAACATGAAACAGATCAAACAGACCGCGTTTCAGGCTACAATAGAGCTTATGAAACAGAAAATCCTCGATGGGGAATGGGCTCCGGGGGATCGGCTCCCTACTCTGCAGCAGCTAGCTGCTGATTTTTCCGTTAGCGTCACTACAGTACGTGAGGCGCTGCGGATATTAGAGAGTCAGGGGAATGTCAGCATTGAGCACGGACGTGGGATGTATGTACGAAACGATCCTTTGCTGTTGGATGATCCGGCGGTAGCCTTAGAGGAATTGGAAAACATTTCGATAGTGGATCTGCTGGAAGCTAGACTGCTCATTGAGCCTGAACTTGCCGCTCTGGCCGCGCAGCGGGCCGATGACGATCAGATCCGCAGGCTGCGGGTACTGGCAGAGCGAATGGTGCGGCAAATGGAGGAAGGTGGCCCATTCTTCGAGACAGATCTCGCCTTTCATCAGTTAATCGCCGAAGGGGCAGCAAATCCGGTAGTGGCGCGGATGCTGAATTCGATTCTTCCATTGCTGGCCGAAGGGCGCAAGCAGACCAATACGCTGCCCAATATGCGGACGAAAGCTTCCAATTATCATGTTCTGATCGCCATTGCCATCGAGGAACGACAAAGCGAAACAGCCCGGCAGCTAATGGAGAGTCATATCCAGAGTATGCTGACAACCCTGAAGAAGTAGATTCACCCTGTGACGCTGCAAAACAAGCTGCCGAGAATAATCTCGACAGCTTGTTTAACACGCCTATAAGCTCCCTGTAGTAATGGATACTCCATCCGAATAACTGGCACCGGTTTGAACCGTCAGGAGGGCTATCTTATCTGCGGGGCATGGTGACGCCCGCTTTAGAGTTGTATTTTTCCGTAGCTTCCTTGATGACATCCTCGCCGCCTTTGGAAAGCCACTCTTCCACAACCTTCGGCCAGTCACTGATGGGTTCCTTGCCATACACCATCTTCACCATATGCGTCAGCAGCACCGGAGGAGCTGTGTCCGAGTTGGGAGCGATGTCCGGATTCTTCACCAGTGCGTCCAGACGCGGGTCGAATTGAATCCCGTCCCGGCCTTCATTAGCCAGAATCGTATCATATACTTTGATCAGGTTTTTGCCTTCTTCCGTCATGTTCAGGACACCCTTGTTATAAGTGGTGTCTTGCACCAGCCACAGGAAAGACTGACGGTAGCGCTCTTCATCTATGGCAGCGGAATCCGTGGGGGCCGTATATACGATTTTGCCGTTCTCTTCCTTGTAGGATTCGCCCTTGATCCCGAAGGTAAAGAAGGTTTCCGCCTCTTCGCTCAGCATCCAGTCAAAGAATTTCACAATATCCGCTGCGTTTTTCGTACCTTCCTTGATAAAGTAGGTGCGCGTAGCGGAGCCGTACAAATAAGAGCCGCCTTTTCCGTCAGGGCCAACTGGCGACGGGATAATCTCCAGCTTGGCGGATGGCGTTGTAGCCTTCAATTGCTGCTCCCACTGCAGCAGCTCGTTGGCATTCATCGTCCACATGCCCGCGTTGCCTGAGAGAATCGCATTCTTGTAGTTGGTCGGGTTGATGGTGGCGAATTCCTTGTTGATCAACCCCTCTTTATACATGGTGTTGTATGTTTGTAACGCCTTCATCATATTTTCGTTATCCATAAACTTCGGCTGAACCTGGCCGTTTACTTCCTCGAACATCGTCAGGTACGGAAAAACATCATAAGCGCCAAAGAAAGCATCGGCATATTTGAAATCCTGGCGGCCCATGTAAGGGTTATCAATACCCAGTTTTTTGAAAGCCCGCAGCACATTCAAGTACTCATCGACTGTTTTTGGAACCTGCAAGCCGGTTTGATCCAGCAGGTCCTTACGAATCCAAGTCGCGCGACGGGACGGATTGGACAGGAACTCAGGTATTGCGTAGATTTTTCCTTGATAGGTGACGTTTTCCCAGGCTTCCTTCGGGATTACTTTCAACAGGTTCTGACCGTGTTGCTCAAGCAGATCATCCAAGGGCATGAACACGCCGGCTTCAACGGAACCGGCCATTTCCTTGCCGTTTACACCGCCCGAGCCTTGAACCACATCCGGAATATCGTTAGTGGCAAACATCTGAACCATTTTCTGCTCGAATTCTTTATGAGGCACCAGTACAATGTCCAGATCGGTGTTTGTCATCTCCTCCAGTTTTTTCACCCATTTATCCTTATTCAGATTAGGTGATTTCTCAACATAGTTAAAAGCCAGTGTCCGCATCGAGATGGAGAATTTAGTTTTCTGCGGCGCATTTGACGCTCCTCCGGCAGTCTCTTCTTTGTCCTTGTCCGCGCAACCTGCAACGGCTGTAGCAGCCATTAAAGCAGTCAGACAGACGCCAATCCATTTTTTCATGATAACCCTCTCCTTGTACAATGGGGTGCCATACGCAAATGAAAATGTTTTTTAGACTAATAAGCTTTAGGAATCTCAACCCGGCGGGTAACCCCCTGATTGGTAAAGTAAACATGAACCCCATGGTCCTGATCATCCATGAAGTATGATACGTAATTCCGGCTTCCAGATTTTTGGGGAATCAGAAGCGTAACGATCCGATGGCTTATAGCCTCTTGGGTGGATGCGGTCAAATGCCAGTGCTCAGGCAGCCCTTCCCATTCCTTCGGATCTACATCGGTAAATTGATTGTTTTGACTAAGCGCCATATCTCCGGAGGAGCTGTAGACAAACCTGCCCTCCATTTGAGCTTTTTGGCCATTTACTTTGAAGGTTTGGTCCTTTAACTTCATGGGATAGAGTGTATGGAACAGCCAATCCAGTTTTCCGGGACGTTCCAGATCGACACTATCTGTAATGACAAAATAAGCGTTGTCAAAAAAATAGATCTCCCGTACATACCGTTTGAGATAGGGTACATTCTCCCGGTAGGCTTCCGTTGCATCCATTTGCGCGTAGCTGATCCCAGGTGTAGCAGACGCTTTCAGCACCTTGCCGTACGCTGCCATGTTCTTGGACTTGTCCGTGCCGGCATATTGGCCTTTTCCGTCAATTAGAATTACGTTCTTGGAGCGGGTCTGCTTGCGCCACTGCATATGCATTGTACTGTTGAATGCGACGTAATAGCCGCTTTCGATAGCCAGAGGCTCGCCGAAGGCATGCAGCAGAAAAGCGTTCTGATCCCCGTGGCTATGGCTCACGGAACCATAACGGCTGCTCTTGGCCAGCATCATGATATGTTCCTGCGGAGCTTCCATCCGGTGATGCATGGCGATCCAGCCAACATCCTGAAACCACTTGAGAGGCTCTGCGGCCACCGGTGGTTCTGAAGGAACCTGCGGATAATCCGAGCGGTAAACCATCTCATCGAACCGGAAATCCCACCAGCCGTAGTTATAGAAGATCATCTGGCTATCGGGATTCAATTCCTTTGTCCGTTCATAGTACCACTGGTACTGTCCATTTCCCGTTAAACCGGCAAACTGGCGGATATTGAAGCCCGTCTTGAGACTGACCGGATCTCCCAGCGACGATTGATCTCCGAAGCTGGCCCTCAAGGTATCCGGGCTGAAGCAATAGAGCGGAAAGTCGCCGGTTTTGCGGAAGAAGGGACGCTCATAGAAGTTGATGCCCATGTATTTGCGGACCAGATTAAATGCCTCCGTAACGAAAGCCATCTGAGTGGTCCAATACATCGGGCCTTCGGCCCAGCCGCCATCCTTGCCACCCCATGGAGTATACATGGCGGAGAAGTACTCCAGCGTATAATCAAGCCATTCCTGAACTTCCTCCTCCTCGCCCAACATGGAAATACAGCAGGGAACGAGCACGGAGGATAAAGAACGGATGGCATGGCTGTCATAAGGCACTTGATGAATTCGGGAGCGTTCGATGACGTGGAAGGCGATCTGACCGGTTCTCCGCAGCAGTGCCTGCCGTACCATTAGCCGTTCCTCTTCTGTCAGAGAGCTGTGCAGCCAATCATAGCCCCATGCCAACGCTCCGGCTATGCGAAAGGAGCATTCATCATTGTAGTCCCGGCTGGTGGTACCCTCCGTGTTCCAGCTTGCAGCATGAAGCAGCCACTCTCTGGCTTTAGCGATAAGACCTTCGTCCTCCAGCACAACCCCTGCTATGGCTAAATGCCGAACAGCATAGAAAACTTCCTGACAGTCCATATACATCTGCCGCCATAGCTTGGCGACACGCTTGTTATCCGGATACGGTGCAGGCTCGGGAATAAGCGCATGTTCTGTCCAGGGCAGTACGGAATGCTTGAGGAAGTCAGCCCAGCCTGTTAAGTCAGGATCTTGGCAGATGGTTTCCCGGTAGGATTCAAGTTGTTCCGCCTGAAGCCAAAGCCGCGGATGATTGCCGGAAGCAGCGGTATACCGTTCTGTTCTGGATGGCAGAGGCGTTAGCGGCAGCTCATCCGCAACCACGAAAGCTCTTACTTTGCTCCACTCGGAACGGATATCGTTCTCTCCGATAAGAGTGTACCGCCAATAATACATGCCTGGTTCCAGCGGTTTATCCGGAGTAAACAGATTATAGGGGATTTGACTGTAGGTCAGCGTGCATTCAGGCTCAAACTCTTTGTTTGAGGAGATCTGCAGCTCATATAGCCCTTCTTCCAGACTTGCGGGCATCCATGTAAAACGCGGCGGGTTCTCTCCAACATCCGAATGTTCATCAGGCCCATAAGGCAGGTCGAGCACGCCGCTGGCAGGTTGAAATAAAGGTTCTGACATCTCTACTCCTCCGTATTCAGGGACTCTTCCTGAATCAGTCCCGTTTTGGGATTCAGGCAGTAGACAACTCTTTGCCCGTTTGTTTCTATCTGGATTCGGGCATCTTCGCCCGCCTGACTCACAAGCTTTAGTGCAGCAGATTCATGGCCGGCCCGATAAACTGTAATAAAATCAACCGACGCGCCTTTGTTTCGAAGCATGATGCCTCGGATCAGACTGCTCGGATCTTCAGCTACACCCGGTGTGCGGATTTCATGCAGAATGGAGCCAGGTGCCAGCAAAGTGCACGCAGAGACTTCATATTCCGCATCGTGGCCCACTCCATCATAACGGCTGCTCCACCCGGCGCTTAATGCACAGTCCGTCTCATTCTGCAGTACGGACAGTACCTCTACCGAACCGTAGCCCGCTTCCTGTCCGAGGACTGCCGGGGAGTCCTTCCGGACGCGGCGGGACTCGACCGGTAACAGCAAATCTCCTGTCGGATGTAACCATAAGTCCACCTCCTGATCCTGCTTCCGGTCCGTTGCCTGCTCAACATGAAACCAATCCAGCAGCCAACCGTCAGTCAACAAAAGATGCCGGTCGAGAACCGCTCCTTCATAGGCGCCATCCGAGCGAATCCATAAGTACTTATCATCGCTTTCCTGCCGAAATTTCCTGCAGCTGCCGGTATGGGCTGCTTGAGAGCAGCCTCCGATGGTGACCGTGTTATGGCTCGCGGTTTCGGCATACCATTCCTTGCGCAAAATAGAGCCGTATGGAACCATGCCCAGTTCAGGAGCAACCTCTCCCAACCGGTGCATAATCGTGATATGAAGCTTGTCATAATGCCCATGAGATCCGCCATGCTCGCCGAAGTCTGCCAGAACGGACAGCGGGTTGCCCGGATGACGGAGCACGGCGAAGCCCGAATCCGGCAGCAGGATAGAAGCCCTTGCCCGGGAGGTGAAATGAAGCACCTTACGCTCTCCTTCTCCATATAACACCGCTTCCAGACCGTTCCGCTCTTCCTGTCCGTATAAATACCGGTAAGCATTCGCCAGTATAGGCTGGAAGGTGGGGTCTTTGTAAACCGTACACCCTATTTCAATCACTTCAACGATTTCCCGCGCGAAAGGAACGCGTGCATAAGGACCATCATGCACAGCTGGAAGCTCCCCGTTGTCGCCGCTAAGCTCGACCAGCAGCTGAAACATACCGCGGATGGATTGTCCCTGCGCTCCTTTGGCATCATATAGGTCAACCCCGAAGCGTCCGGCCATCTCAGCTGCAATGAGGTAAGCCCGCAGTACAAAAATATGGTAGTACGTGCTGCCTTCAAATTCAAAGCCATCCGGCTTAACGCCGATAGACAGATGATGATAGAAACCGCCTTCCCCCTCCAGCAGGGAACCGAGTTTTGCCCGGGTACCTTTGGCGGCATATACGCAAGCCAGGCTGGCGTTCAGCCATGCGGTATAATTGTTCTCTGCATTCTTCTTCTCGTGAATGAGAATGTGGCGGTATTGCTCCATGCTTTCCTCCAGCATCGTGAAGAACACCTGCAGCTTCAACTCTTCCTCTTCCGTGAACGTTACTCCATGGTCCACAAGAAGCAGATAGGCCCGAATAAGTGTGGTGGACCAGATTGCTTCCGTCAGCGCCTGATGAAAGGCACGGCCGCTAAGCATCCAGGGTTGGGCATCGGGATGAACCGGATACAGCGGGAACTGCTCCGCATATCCGACAAGAATCTTCTGGGCCAAGCCGCTATAGAAGTCTTCCCCGTCTGCAACGAATACCGCGGCAGCCTGCAGTGCGTAACGCGCTATCGCCTGATGCCGGTATACCAGCCAGGCTCCCCGGTAAGGCTCGCCTTCCAGCTTGCAGCCTTGCGGACAAGTAAAGACAAACGCGTCCTGCTCCGCAGCATCAAAGATCAGCTCGGTATGATGCCGGGGGCACACATATTGGTGCCACCAGCCGCCGGGTTCTGCCGGAAGCCGAATCGCTTCTTCCCGGAAAAGGTCCATCTCTCTCTTCAATTTATCCACTACAGGGCCAACCCAGGAAAAAGTGTCTGCTTTCTCCTTAAGGTTCATCATCGCATGAACAAGCCTCCGTTAATTTCAATGATTTCGCCAGTCAGATAATCCGACAGCTCTGAAGCGAGGAAGAGTGTCACGTTACTCACATCTTGCGGTGCGCCTTCCCGGCCCAATGGAATCTTCGCAATTGTCGCCTGTCTTGCCGCATCTGCAGTAAAGGTGGCATGGAATGCGGTCTGACCGATAAATCCGGGAGAGATAGCGTTTACATTAATCCCGTGAGGACTGAGCTCTTTGGCAAGTCCCTTGGTATAAGACCATACCGCTGCTTTGCCTGCTGCATAGATGGAAGCGCCCGGTCCGCCGCCGTCATGAGCCGCGAGAGAGGATACATTGATGATTTTACCGCTTTTCTTGGCGATCATTCCCGGTGCTACGGCTTTGCAGGCGAACACGCATGATTTAAAATTGACGTCCATCACCTTGTTGTAATGCTCTTCGTCCATTTCGGTATTGGGAACCCGCTTGACCATACCTCCGGCATTGTTGACGAGGATATCGATGGTACCGCCGAATTGCGCCTCTATTTCCTTCACCATGTTGTCCAGCTGGGCTGGATTTGTGACATCCGCCTGAAATGCATAAGCTTCTCCTCCAGCCTGGCGGACGGCTTCGACCGTTTCCTCCGAAGAACCGTACAAATAGTTTACGGCGACTTTGGCGCCGGAAGCTGCAAGCGTCTCTAGGATTTGTCGGCCTATCCCTGCATTGGACCCTGTAACCAGCGCGATTTTACCAGTCAAATCAATTTTCATTACATATTCCTCCAAGTAGTAGTTTTTTTCTTAATCATCCGTATTTTCACTCCGCAGGCATGGATAAGATCATCCGTGTTCCTTCATTCTCCTCACTTTCGACGCTTAACCCGTACTGTTCTCCGAACACCATTTGGATTCTCCGGTGTACGTTCATCAGCCCGATCCCACCTCGATGATAGAGAGAGTCGCCTTCCGTATCCGCCAGCTGGTTCAGGTTCAGCTTCTCGCGGAGTTTATCTAGCCGTTCCCGGGACATCCCTGCTCCGTTATCCTCTACGAGAACGAGAAACCGGCCCCCTTCTATCCTGGCGTCGATACGAATATAATGCCTGTTTTCAATCCCATCGGGAAACGCGTGCTGAAAAATATTTTCAATCAAGGGCTGAAGCGTCAGCCTGACCATCTTGGCCAGTAGCAGCGTCGGCGGAATCACAACATCAATTTCGAACTCCCTGCCGTTCCGGTGCTTGAGAATCGTCATGTAGCTCAGTACATGATTAAGCTCATTGGCAATCGTAATCTCCTCCAGATTGGTCTGGATGGAGTAACGAAGCATGAACGCCATGGCCTCCACTATTTCTGTTATTTCGTCCGAATCCTGAACAACGGCGTAACATTTAATAGTTTCTAACGTGTTATACAGATAGTGCGGGTTAATCTGCAGCTGAAGTGCCTGAAATTCAGCCTGATGACGCTCCAGGGCCTCCTTCTGGGTTGTAAGCTCCGCTTCATATACCCGCTCGATCATTTCGGACAGCCGGGACACCATAAGATTGTAGCTATGCATCAATCCCCCCAGCTCATCCTGACGGCCGTTCATCTCAAGCCTGCGCCAATTGCCTTTTTCCGTCTGCCTCATGCCTTCCTTGAGAATCAGGATCGGCTTCGTGATGGATCGTCCAAACCAGGTGGCAAGCAACAGTGTGCCGACAAGCGTGAGAACTCCCACAACCAGCGTGGTCGTACGAATGGTAGAGATGGGCTTGCGCAGCTCGCCAACCGGTATGGATACCACAAGCTGCCATTTGGAATAATCGGATTTTCTCGACACGAACAAATACTCTTTCCCGTCTACCTTCTCCACAACAGAGTCATTGGGGTGCTGAAATACATTTCGGATGTGACCGGCAGATAACCCTGGATGGTTCTCATTTCCTTCGGGCTGATATAGGAGTTTGCCGAATTCGTCCATGATAAAGAAGGACCCGCCTTGTCCCAGATCAAGAGGTTCCCATATACGGGCCAGGTCTTCTGCCTTGAATTCGATAGCCACTATGCCTTTGGGGTGATAGGACGAGACCCCTCTGATCCGGCGGACCATCGTTATAATGTTCTGATCCCCTTCATTCATCACATTCGTGTTGAGAATGGTGATGCGGCCGCTCTCCGGCGTGTGCTCGCTTAAGAACCGGTAGCGTTCCAGCGGATGGAACTTCAGGCTATACGCCTGATATGAGTTATCGTCGCTAATGGCCTTGCCGTGTTCACCAATAACGTACATCAGGTTAATTTGAGGATAAAGAATGAATAAAGAACGAAATAAATCCTTTTGTATGTCATTTGTATATTGATAGTAAGAGTAGCTGTCCTCCGGGTCCATATCCAGGAACTGTTTGACTTGATTGTAGGAGAGGATGGAATCGCTGGCCTTTTCATAATTTTGCAAATACAGGTCCGTTTGATAGGACGCGCTCCTGATCACTTGGGCAATGGACTTCTCCGAAGATTTATCAAGCTCAGCCGAAGCCTGAAAATAAGAGATAAACCCTACCATGGCCAAGGATAGAACAATGACGGTCAGAAACGAGGCAAACAGCTTGTTCGACAGGCTTTTTCTCATCAATCAATTCCCAGCCGGTTGCGGTACTCGGAGGGAGCCTGCCCCGTGAACTTCTTGAACGTCTTCGTAAAATGGGGGTGGTCCGCATACCCGACCTCATAGGAAATATCGGTTATCCGATAGCTTGCATCGGCAAGCAGCCTTTTGGCCTTCTCCATTCTGCGTTTAATGCGGTAGTGTACAAAGGTCTCTCCTGTCGAGTGCTTAAACAACTGGCTGAAGTAAGAGGCATTCAGACCAAGCACCTCCGCCACCTCCTCCAGCGATACTTCCTGGGCGAGATGTTTTTCTATGAAAGCTTTAGCTTCCTCTATCGGGTCCTTTGCCTTGCCCTTGCGCTTGATCCGAAGCTCTTCCAGTATAGCTGCCGACGCTTCTGCGAAGCAGTGGAATAACTGATCAGGTCCGGATGCTGCGGACAAGTCCAGCACGCTTTTACGGGGTGTGACCGAATTGATATGGAGCCTCTTCACGAGCAAAGTGTAGCCCTCTTCCAGAAGTTCTTTTTGCTGGTTTCGGCTCATCTTCCGCTGGAGGAAGTCCGTTTCCCATTCCTTTAATACAAGGTAAAGCTTCTCTTTATCCAAGGTCCAGATGGCATCATCCATACGCACGACCCATTCATCGAGCTTGGCGACAGAGACAAAGCTCTCCAGCTTCACTCTATTCGCCTCTAACTTGGCGATCACATTTTGAAGGCTCCCTTTGCTTACGGGCTTCAGGAGATATTCTTTCACTCCATAAGACACGCATTGGCGGGCGTATTCAAAATCTCCATAGCCCGAGATGACAACGGTCTGAATATCCGTCTCCATCTCCGACAATCGCCGGCACAGCTCCAGTCCGTCTACCTTAGGCATACGGATATCTGTAAACAGAAAATCCGGCTGTTCCTCCATAATGAGCTGAATTGCCTCTTCTCCATTCTGGGCCAGCTTGATGTTATACGGATGCCCGCCGCATTGAGAGATCATGATAGAAAGTCCCTTTCGAATCATGGGCTCGTCGTCTACGATCAATACACATCTCATCCATGGATACCACCTTCCGATTCGTCTCGCTACATGCGTTTCCTATTCTATCACATTATAATAGATCAGGATTTCACGGAGCCGACCATCATTCCTTTAACGAAATGGCGTTGAAGAAACGGATAAATCATGATAATCGGAATAGTTGCGACAATAATAACGGCCATTTTGATACCCTCAGGCGATGTGTGTGCCAGAGAGCTATAGACCGAGGAAGCCGGGTCAATGCTGATATCGTCCGTCTCGAAGAGCTTCTTCAGCATCACCTGCAGAGGCCATAAGGACGGCTTGTTGATGTAATATAACGCGCTCATGTAAGTGTTCCAATGTCCGACGGCGTAGAAAATCCCCAATGAGGCCATGACCGGTTTGGACAGCGGCAGTACCATACTGACGATGATCCGCAGCTCGCCGCACCCGTCGATCCGGGAGGAGTCAATCAGTTCCTGCGGCAGCTGCATGAAGAAGCTTCTCATCACGAAGAAGTTAAATGCGCTGATGGCGCCGGGAATCATGAGTGCCCATAGGGAGTTCATAAGCCCCAAATTCTTAATCAGAATAAAGTTCGGAATTAGGGGGGCGCTGAATACCATGGTGAACAATACCATCATGACGATGTATTTACGCCCTACGAATTCCGGACGCGACACCGGATAAGCGAGAGACGCTGTCGCAATCAGATTGATGGCGGTGCCCAGCACCGTAATATAGACGGAGACACCGAACGCCCGCCAAATGGAGTGATCGCTGAAAACGTACTGATAATTGATCGCCGTAAAATCTTTGGGCAGTAAGCCTACCCTGCCATTAATAATTGCTTCGGAGCTGCTGAAGGACTGGGCAATCACATTCAGAAACGGCAGAAACATAGCCAAAGCAAGGGCGGTCAGAAACAAAAGATTAAACACATTAAATAGATTCTGGCCGCGAGTGTAGCGTACTCTCATCATCCCTACCTCCATAAAGAGCGATTAATACAGCGATTCACCGGTTGTTTTCTTGCTCAAAATGTTGCCGATGAGCACCAGAATGAGTCCCACTACCGACTTGAATAGCCCCACTGCTGTTGTATAGCTGTATTGCTGAGACAGCAGCCCCGCCTTATAGATATAAGTGTCCAGAATCTCCCCGTTCCCGGTATTAAGCGCGTTCAGGAATACCCAGACCCGCTCGAAGCCAAGATCAAGAAATCTCCCGATATGGAGAAGGAACAAAATCATAATTGTCGGTATAAGAGACGGGAGCGTAATCGCCATGGTTTGTTTCCAGCGCCCGGCTCCGTCTACTTCTGCAGCCTCATACAGATCCGGGTTGATTCCTGCCAATGCGGCCAGGTAAATGATCGTACCGTACCCGGAATCCCGCCAAATGCCGGAACTGATCAGAATCGTGCGAATGTATGAATTTTCACCAAGAAAATAAATCGGTTCAAACCCGAAGGCCTGTAAAACCTGGTTCACAATCCCTGTTCCTGGGGAGAGAATGCCCAAGGCGATTCCGCTGACAATTACCCAGGACAGAAAATGGGGCATATAAACCACTGTTTGCAAAAAGCGTTTGTAAAACACAAGACGGATTTCATTCAGCAGGAGCGCAAGCAATATCGGAGCCGGAAAGGCGAATAGGAGATCATACAAGCCCAGCAGAATCGTATTGCTTAAGATCCGCCCGAAATCCTGGTATTGAAACATGGTTCTAAAGTGCTCAAGTCCCACCCACTCGCTGCCTGTGAAGCCTTTAAAAATGTTGTAGTTCTGAAACGCAATAACTGAACCGGCCAACGGCACGTACTTGAAAATGATAAAGTACAAGATCCCGGGAATCGCGATCACGTACAGCGCTCTGAATTTCCACATGTTTAAAAGCAGGGACTTTTTCGTATCGGCCTTGTAGTTAATAAGATCTACCGCAGTTAACTTAGCCTTCATGGCCGTTTCCTCCAGGTCCTGTTTTTAACAGGTTTGCCGGAGCATTCTCATCTAGGGGAATTTCCTCAAATTCGACGGTGATGAACCGTTCCTCCCGTTCAATAATCCGGGATAGCTCCCGCGTGAATACAGTGACTATCTCCTCCTTCTGCTCACGCGTTCGGCCTTCGTACATTCTGATCTCAATATGTGGCATCGTCTTTCCTCCATTTCCTCAAATAGTGATTGAATCTATCCTTATTCTACAGACAATAAAGCGCTTGCAATATGGGGTTTCTGTGAGTGTACTTGTGTTTTCTTTAGGGGATAGCTTCGTTGTTTGAAGGCCAGCCTTCTACCACCACATGTTCGCTTTTGAAATAATTGAGACTAACGCTGTCAACGAGATTCCCCTGAAGGGTGATCCCGGTTCCCGCAAGAAGCCGTATGCCATTCGTATTGCCGGTCAGCGAATTCCCAATCAACTGAACATTCTGCGGATCACCTTCTCCGATATTATTTGCTTTGCTGTCGCCGGGATCATGCTCAAGCGATACAGCCCAATAATTCGGCGCAGTATTATTGCGAATGACATTCTCCTTGATGATCGTGCCCGGACCGTTCAAAATCCGAATGCCCTTGGCATCCTCTATGCCGGTTGTGTTTTCAATCAGATTGCGCTCGATGACTGTATCCGGGGTACCCATAGTTACATTGATTCCTTCTCTTGTATTGCGAATCGTATTGTCATGGATATAGTTGCGTGGTCCTGTCTTACTGTGGTTGCTGGGTGCTGTTCCGCCGGTGTTTCCCAGTCCGATCGCAGCGCCGTAAGGAATATTGCTAATCACATTGCCGTATATCTCGTTCAAGTATTCGAGTTCCCCGTGCAGGTCGATGGCATCCAGCTTTGTATTCGTAAACTGATTGCCTCGCAGGACATTGTTATGTGCGACAAATTGGATCAGCGCGCCATGCCGCAAATAAGGCCCTTCGAAACAGGAATCCTCGACTACGTTCCAAAGCGTGTCGTTATCGTATCCGTTACGATCCTGTTTGGCCATGCCCTGAATCGACACGCCGTAGCCGGCACCGCCCGGACCTACATCCGTCGCATTGCGGAACGTACTGCGGCGTACGACAATATTGCGGCTGTTGTTGATACGCACGCCCATACGTGAATACTTCTCAACAGTAACCCCATCAACCGTGATGTTGTATGACGGAAGCTCGCCAAAATTCGCGATGGTGATCATACTGTCGGGACCGCCGGCGTCCGGATTGTTCACTTTATGATCTGTCAGGTAGGAACCCTTCCAAGTGGAAGTTAGGGTGAGATTGGATATGGACAGATCATGCTGACCGGATACTTTCATAAGCGAACTGTTTTTCACCTTGTTGAGTGACGTTTTGAGAATGGTTGCGGATTGATTTTCGCCGCGAAGATTCACACCAGACTTGAGCTTCAAATTGACAAGGGTATCTAGTGTCGAGTTCAAATTATAAACCCCGGACGGCAAATAGACTTCGTCACCGGGCTGGGCACTGTTTATGGCAGCTTGAATGGCAAGGCCGTCGTCTGCATCGTTATCAGCGGGATCGGCATGATAGTTCAGCACATTCAGGACACGGCCGGTTGTCGCATGCGGGGAATGAACCGGATGCACTGTTCCGTCAGCTTCGGTTAATCCCGGAGCTGTGAACGGGACCGGTTCCCGGGGCGAACCCGGCGTAAAGTTCGGAATATTGGCTACAGGCGTATCGCCATTCGCAAACGGCGCATAGACATCTACTTCCGATAAACTTGTAAACGCACTGCCATCGGAATTCCCAAGGCCTACAATGCGTACATATCTCGCTGCTGTGTCCGGGAGATCGAATGCCTGCATCTCTGTAGTCATGAACCGGCTGGCGCCAGACCATGCCGGAGTCCACACCGCACCGTCATTTGAAGTTTCGATACTCAATTGACTCGTGCGTGTATCTCCTTTATAAACGGCAATACCTAAATAGCCGATCGGCTTACATTCGCCTAAATCGTATTCGATCCAAGGACCGTTACCGGCGGCGGACCAACGGGTAAACAAGTTATTATCGATGGTATTCGTTGCGATATTGCCATCGCTGTCACTGGCTGTCACGTTTACCGTCGCGTAAGGAATGATGGGTTCTGCCAGCGTTGACCGGATGAAAGAAAGCGGTGCAGATGCATTGCCTGAGTGATCCACCGCTTCAACTTTAAAGGTGTATGCCGTGCCCGGGTGCAGCCCGGCAACCGTATACGTTGCACCGGTAACATTGGATAGCAAGGTGTTATCCCGGTACACGCGATAGGAGCCGATCCCTTGGTTATCACTAGCGGCCGGCCACGAAAGTTGAATGAAGTCCGTGCCTATATTCACGGTTTTCAGTGAACCTCCATCCGGCCAGGAAGGAGCCTCATGATCGCCTGAAGGTTCAACCGCCTCTTGAACAACCAGCTGTGGACGGGGGTTGCTGCTTCCCGTCGCGCTGTTGAAGTTTAAGGCGGGTTTACTGCTGTCGATGACCGCGTCGTCGCTCGGCGTCAGACTAGTCAGGTCCCGGTAGACAACCTCATCCGGAGGTGTTGTTGTGATACGGTTCTTCACATATTGATCCAAAAAGGCCCACGCCTCGGCGCTTGCCTGCTCAGCCGCCTCGCCGGTGAAGCCGTGTCCTTGTTTTGGCACGATTTTGACATCGACCACTTTCACGCCTGCATCCTTCAATTGATTGGAGAACGTAACGCTATCCGTGTATGGGATCGTCGCATCGGCATCACCATGGCGGATGAAAAAAGGCGGATCGTCCGGTGAGGCATAAGTGCCAGGCATGGCCAGCCTAGCTTGGTCCGGCACAGAGAAGGCGTTATTTCCGCCTAAAAGTGCTTTCACGGATTTGTAGCTATTGGCGAAGTTTGTGGTGAAATCCGCTGGTCCGTACATATCGACAACGGCTTGGACTTGATCGGAATATTGGTGCCAACCGCCATTCCCGCCCAAATCCGGAACGTTTACGACATGTCCTGTATCCAGTGTGATCGTATCACCTGAAGTGATCTGCCCTGTCGTACCGAGCAGCGAGGCCAGATGACCGCCTGAGGACGTACCCCATACACCGATTCGACTAGGGTCCAGATGATATTCTGCTGCATGTGCGCGCAAATAACGAATTGCCAGCTTCACGTCCTGAATTTGCGCCGGAAACGGCGCTTCCGGGGTTAACCGGTAATCCAGTGAAACTCCGATGTATCCCCGCTTGGTCACATAGCTGCAGATGCTGGCAAGGGCTTGCTTCCGGTCTCCGTGGTTCCAGCCTCCCCCATGGATGTATACCATCACCGGCATCGGTGCATTAGGCGTGGTTTTCGGTACGGCTATCGAAGTATAAATCGGACGCGTTCCAGCATTTCCAATCAGCACATCTTCATACAGCTCAACGCCCTCCGGAACCGGAAACGGCTGAGGTTCAGCCGGTTGAGGGATTGGCACCGGTGTTTCTGCATGCACCTGAGTAAGCGCTTGCAATTCAAGGGGCGGACATAACAAAGTCAAGGCCAACAGTACTCTTGTTCCGAATCGAAAAGCTTTCCTGCGCAGTCCGTTTCTCAAATAAATTCCTCCCTGACAAGGTATAGGTATTATCAATGCTTATTGTTGCCGGGACAAAATGACACCGTCGTTGTTGTTAAACCGTTCTGTTGCTTCCTTGACGACATCACTACCCCCTTTCTGCAGCCATTCCTCCACCACCTTCGGATAATCGGATATTGGCTCCTTGCCGTATACCATATTGATCACATGCGTCAATATGACGGGCGGCAGTTTATCTCCCCCTGGAGTAATATCCGGGTTTTTCTGGTAGCCTTGCACCTGGGGTTCGAATTGAATCCCGTCACGGCCCTCACTCGCAAGTACCGTATCGTAGAGCTTCATCAAGTCATTTCCTTCAGGGGTGAGGCTGAGCGCGCCTTTATTGTAGGTTGTATCTTGTACGAACCACAGCAGGATTTGTCGAAACGTTTCCTCGTCGACCTCATCGGCGGTTTTCGGTCTATTGTAGTTAATATTGCCGTTCTCTACCGTATAATTTTCCCCTTCAATCCCGAAGGTAAAGAACTTCTCCGCTTCGTCACTGACCATCCAGTTGAAAAACTTGACGATTCCGGCAGGGTCCTTCGCATTCTTGTTGATTAAATAGGCTCTCGGCACCGTACCGACAAGGCGAAGTCCACCCTTCCCATCCGGCCCTGTCGGCGAGGCGATCAGTTTCATTTTCGCGGCAGGTACCTGTTCCTTTAGCTGCTGGTCCCATTGCATCAAAAGGTTGGCATTCATGTTCCAGATGCCCGCTTTGCCTGAGAGAATATCGTTCTTGAATTTCGTGGGATTAATCGTGACGAATTCCTTGTTGATCAGTCCTTCGTCGAACATTGTCTTATACGTTTGGATCGTCTTTTGCATATTCTCGATATTCATAAATTTCGGTACGATTTGATCCCCTTGTTTCATAAAGAAATTGCCAAAGGTATCGTAAGACCCGAAGAACATATCCGAATATACAAAGTCCTCCCGGCCCATATAAGGATTCTCCACACCCATCTTCTTAAAGGCACGCATGACGTTCAGGAAGTCGTCCACTGTTTTCGGTTCTGGCAGGCCCGTTTTTTCCAGTAGATCCGCACGAATCCAAGTCGCCCGGCGTGACGGATTGGACAGCCATTCGGGAATCGCGTAGATGTTGCCTTTCGCATCGGTCTCCTTTTCCCAAGCCTCCTTCGGAACTTTCTTGAGCAGGTCTTGCCCATACTTCTCAAGCAATTCATTAAGGGGCATGAATACTCCGGCCTCCACGGAACCGGCCAACTGGGGATTCGTCAGCCCGGAGCTTGCTTGAACGACATCCGGAATGTCGTTGATCGCGAACATTTGGATCATTTGCGAGTCAAAATTTTTCTGCTGCATCAAACGGATGTTAAGATCTGTATGGGTAAGTTCCTCCAGCTTTTTAACCCATTTGTCATCATTGATATTCGGATGATTGTCTGCATACGAAATGTTTCCGCTCCGGAACGATATGGAAAAAGCAGTGTTCTTGCCCTGACTCTCCCCTGCTTGTTCCTCTTCTCCCTTATTTGAAGTGGAACATCCGTTCATAGAGGCGGCTAATAATGAAACTCCCACCATGGTAAGCATCCAACGCTTCATGTCCATCAACTCCCTGTTACAAAATTTTGGTCAGCGGCACTAGAATGACTAGAAGTTCGGAGCGGCTCGATCACCGGCTGCAGCAGCTTTGCTAATTGCTCACTCATCAGCGTGTGTCCGTAATCCGAAGGATGAATCAGATCGGACGTGAGCGATGTAAGATCGCGCATAATCGCTGCGCCATCCAGCAGATGCAGCTGCGGATGTTTACTGCTTTCAAAGTAATGAAGCAGCGCTTCGTTAAAAATCCCCTCTTGGACATGAAGAAGATGACTTGTATCAAGAAAATAAGTTGCTCGATTCGGGTAAATCGTAGTGACAAAAACAGGTTTGCCGGGATGGCGTTCGATAACCCGGCCCAGCATGTAAGACACCCTGCGCTTAAATTCCTCGGGAGACACCACAGCGCGCATATTGACACCAAGCTCCAGAAACAGGAAATCCCAATCCTCGCGTTCCGCCAGATGATCGGCAACAACGTTCTCGCAGTAGCAGGATCCGCTGAGTGCAAGGTTAAGCACATCCACGCCGAGTCTGCGCGCCGTCTGCTGCAAGTATCCGTTGAAATGATGCGTGGATCCCGCGCTCTGACTGATGGAAGACCCGTATGCCAGCATCGTCAGCTTCGGAACCTCATCTGAATTTGGCACGCGCACTTCGCAGCCAAATGCATCCACATCGTAGAAGACAGCCCCGAAGCGGTCAAAATGCAAACGCCACACATTAGAGGAAAATCCAGACTGATTCAGCCGCTCGCTCGGCACCTCCGCGAAACGTTCCGGCTGCTCCAAATGCAGGGTGGTTACCGTACCGGCTTGCAGTAAATGCTGGGAATGAAAAAAATCCCCTCTGCATACCACGACGCGGCCATTGCTATCATTCGAGCCGACGGTCACTCTGACATGTTTGGATTCGGTGACAAACCGCAATTCACAGCCGTTCGATTGTATGGCCTTGGTCCTTCCTTTCTCTGACAAACCGGTACGCACTTGCTGCGGAAAACGCTGCAGGTGCAATCCGGATTGATAGGGTTTATGTACCAGCTCCGAAACATTGTGAAAATAAACGCCGTCCTTCTCCATCGTTACAGCTACACCACCTTAATAATCATGAGTCAGCATTAACTCATATCTGACTTCTAAAAAATCATATAATAACAATGTAAGCGTAGTCAATATGTATTTATGTTTAATATGAGTCTTTTATGAGTTAGCGGTTGTTGATGAACCAATAATTCAACAAAGCAAAAAGCACAGGTTCAGAACTGAACCTGTGCCGGAATTTTCAAATCACAATGCACTACTCAAGAGAGCGGAGCTCCTGATCCGTCGTGTTCAATGTTTCCTCTAACCTGCCGCATAACTCATCGTTATTCAGCAAGCCAGAAACAAACATCATGATATCGCGCTGAATGTCTTTTAACTGGCGGTTGCTTAAGCCCAGCTCCGTGACCAGACGATAGGTGGGAAAGATCTCGCGGTATAACTGAAAGCGGGCCGGACGATAACCGGCTTCCTCGCCTTCCCATTCCATCGCCAAACGGTTGGCTGCAATATTCAGCGTCTTGCGCCGAAGGAGTAGTTGCGCCTCATGCGAGGTGAGAAAATCGACGAGAAGCATGGCAGCATCCTTATTCTGCGATTTGCTGTTAACCGCCAGCCCGTTTATGATCAGCAGCGTATTGGCATTTTGTAGCCTGGGCAGCGGGGCAATATCGAATGCCAGATCGGAATGACGCAATTGATTCAAGAAGTAATAAGTCGTCATAATCATGGATACTTTGCCTTGCAAGAATAACGCTTCTGCATCGGCGTCGCTCTCGGACAGTACGGCTGGAAATACATCTTTCATGCCGATCAGCTTTCGAATGGTACCTAAACTGTCGATTAGCTTTGAGCCACTGAGCCGGAATTTGCCTTCGCCGTCCTGTTCTGCCTCAAACGTCGTGCCGCTCTGAAGCAGGAACAACGGCCACCGGTTGCGGGAAGGCAAATAAAAATAAAATCCGTACCAATCCTGACCCTCAGCTACCTTCCGACCGTAAGCGAACAAATCATCCCAGGTCCAGCTGCTGTCAGGTGGTGATACGCCGGCTTCCTTAAAATGGTGTTTATTATAACAAAGCACGACTGGAGAATAAATAAAGGGCCGAACGCGATTACGGTCACCATACCGGAACGGATCGGAAAGAAAACGGTAGGTGTCCGGCTGCTCCTCCAGCGGCTCCAGCAGCTCCGTACAGCCTTGCTCCACAAAATCCTGATAATTATTATTGTTCATCAGTACGACATCTATGATTTCCGATTGCAAATGTTCCTTTAGCGATGATGAGTAGTTTCCTGAAGACAACTCGAGTGGCTGAACTTCGATATGCGGATACCGCTTGCCGAACTCATTCAGAAGCTCTTGCATCTCTACAAGCTTTGGGATCGTGTTCACATATCCGAACTTGATCGTCGTTCTGCCCTCCGGCACCGGAGAGAGTACCCGATTGCCAACACGAGGGATTTTCTCAATTAAGCCTTCGTCCACCAGCACCTTGAGCCCGTTGCGCACGGAAGCGTTGCTAAGTCCGAAGCGAACCTCCAGGTCGCTCTCCGAAGGGAGATAACTGCCGATCGCAATACTCCCGGAACGAATTTCATGCCGCAAGGTTTGAATCATTTCCTCTAACCGAATACGGAAAAATTTTCTGCTATTCCTTTTCTGCATTGGGGTTCCTCGCCATCTTCCGATTAATCGAGCCCATAGGGACAAGTTATACAGTATTCATCATACTGAAATCCTCTGAGAACGACAAGTATGGGAGTTTGCTCTATATCTTAATACCCCATATAACTCTCCAAACCGGCCGGATCTGTAATAACCATCTGCTTGTTTCCAATCAGCTCAATAAGACCCGAATCTTCGAACCTTGAGAATTTTCTGCTAATAGTTTCGCGGGTGACCCCGACATAACTGGCCAGTTCTTCACGAGACAGCGGAAGGTCAATATGAATATGATCGCCACGTTGTTTGCCATATTTGTCGCTGAGTTCCATGATCATGTAAGCAATCCGTATTTCCGGATCTTTGGTTGCCAGGCTTTGCGCCAGATTTTCTGTATGGGCTAGTCTTTTGGTAACACTCTTCAACAGCCTAAGCGAAATATCCGGATTATCAGTCATTAGCTGCTCCATATCGGTTCGGGTCAGCATACAAATATTGGTCTCTTTCAGCGCATAAGCACTGAAGTTGCTCAGTTCATCGCTGTTAAATATGCTCAGTTCCCCGAAAAAATCCCCGTTCGTCAGGATGTGCAGAATTTGTTCCTTGCCTTCAGGAGTTGTTTTGGATAATTTCACATGCCCCCGCTGAATGATGTACAGCGTATCCGACGGCGCCCCTTCCAGAATTAACGGTTGACCTTTAGTGAACTTACGGTGCTTGATCATGGCGCTGATCCGGGAGAGATCGTCATCGCTCAACGCAGCAAAAATCGGCACCTTGCGGGTACAAGGTTCTGCTGCGTGTTGGCAAGAATGCTCATTCATAACTGTCCCCCCTTTTGTTCGTTTTTTTTGTACAACTCCTGCTTCTCTTTAGGAAGCAGAAGACTTTTTGTCCTCAACCGGCGCAAAGTGACTTGTATCCTCACCACATACCGGACAAACCCAATCCTCAGGCAAGTCTTCAAATGCTGTGCCTGCAGCTACATCCTCATCGGGATCGCCTATTGCCGGATCATAGATATAGCCGCAGGGTTGGCAGATGTATTTTTTCATCATTATCATCTCCTAAAAAGTTTGTAGTTTAGTTCAATCTGGTTTGTACTTCAGCCATAATTTCCACGATATTGCTCCCGTTGAGATCAATCCCCGTAAGCGTGATGCCTTGCTCAACAGCGGCTTTATACACCAGGGAAGCAGCTGCGCCTTGCCAGGATATCGCCCCGGTAATTGTGTTATCTTTCACATAAATGAGCGTATACGCTCCATTTTCTTCTCCGCACACCGCCATGTCGCATTGCCGTTCATCAACGTTGCCTATTGAAAATAGAGAGAGGCCAAAAGCGTTAAACAAGGTCACTGGAACAACTCTACGATAAACAGTGAGATTGGCGGCCATATTATTCCCGGCAATCCGGCCCTGCTCGATCGCTCCGCCCCACAATCCTTCCACATACCCGTTAATTTCAGCAACATCTCCGGCTGCGTACACATGCGGATCGCTTGTTTGCATTTGTTCATTTACGAGAATGCCCTGCCGGACTAGAATATTCGAGCCATTTACCAGCGCCGTATTCGGTACGATACCAATAGAGTAAACTACATGGTCACAGGAGAAGTGAGACTGATCGTCCAGCGTAATTCCGGTAACAAACTCTGTCCCTGTAATTGACGCCACCCCTGATTGCAGAATAACCTTCACACCTGATCGTTCGAGGGTGTCCTTAAGCAGCTGTGAGGATTTCTCATCAAGCTGTCTGCCCATCAGACGGTGAAATGCTTCGATCACCGTTACCTGATATCCTGCTTCATGCAGCGCCCAAGCGGTTTCGATTCCCTGTACTCCCCCGCCGATTACGGCTACACGGCTGCCATTCTGCAGGCTGTCTTTCAGCCGGTCCGCGTCATTCATGTCCCGGAGGGTATGAACATTGTTCAGGCATGCCCCCTCAATCGGTAGCGCGCGGTTCCTTGCTCCCATACACAACAGGAGCTTATGATACGATACACTTTGCCCGTCTTCTGTCTCCACCAGCTGCTGGTCCGGGTGGACAGAACTGATTCGGGTAGAGGTCTTTACGGATATCCGGTTATCGCGGTACCATTTTTCCTTCTTGATCAGCACCTTCTCACTGTGCAGGTCGGTAAACAGGCCTTTAGTCAGTTTAATCCGGTTGTAGGGCAGTTGGTCTTCCTCCCCGAGGATCGAGATTTCCGATTCTGCGTCTTGATCACGGATCGCTTTGGCGGCATGGACGGCGGCTACTCCGCCGCCGACAATAACGTAATGTTTTGTCATCCTATAATCCTCCTCCCTAAAATGAACTCAGCAGCAAATCCGATACAAATTCAGCCGCATTTTTAATTTTTTGTACTTTCTCAGGCTCTTTAGGGGAAAATCTGATTCTTAAAGGGAACTCCACATGTGTCATCCCTGTGGATTTAATAACATCTGAAGTACTTTGCACCGTCATGTTGGTTCCGTTCAGATAATCCTGAATGACTTCAATGGCTTCACCGCTCCAGCCGTATGAGCCAAAGGCTGCAGCAAGCTTGCCTTCCAGATTCATGTTTTGCATTTCTTTCAGAATGTTCTCCAGGTTCCCGATCATGTCCGCGTATTTAGTGGAGCTGCCGATAAAGACCGCGTCGGCTGACGCAATGCTGTTCAGAATATCGGCGGCGCTGCTTTTGTCCGCATCCCAGACCTCTGTCGCAATATTATTTTCCTGCAAGCAGTCTTGTATAATTTTGGTCATCTTCTTGGTACTGTTTTTGATGGTGGTATATACAATGGCTGCTTTTTTTCCTTGAGTGGTTTCGCGGCTCAACGTGGCGTACATTTCGATATATTTGCGGATGTCCTCCCGGATCACAAATCCGTGGGAAGGAGCGATCATCCGGATCTCAAGATCGTTGACAGCCTCCAGCAGTGTTCTTACATATCTTCTATGGGGATGAATAATGGCAGCGTAATAACCCTGGAAATCTTCCGTGATATCAAACCCGGCTTCGTCGCTGAACAGATTCTCCACCGCAACATGCGTGCTGAAGATATCGCAAGGAAATAAGATTTGATCTTCGATACAATAGGTTATCATCGTCTCAGCAGTATGAAGGTACGGTGTTTCTTTAAACAGAAGTGTTTTTCCTCCGATATCCAGCTTATCTCCGTCTTTAACCACCAGGAAGTTCCGGCTATGAAGCTTGTACATTTCCTGCAATTCTGGTACGGCAATCTCTGTGCATACGATTGTGGCATTTGCAGCCTTGCCAGCAAGAGCTGCCAGTCCACCGGAGTGATCAGGTTCTGTATGGTTAATCACGATGTAATGAATATCCAGAAGATCAATCATTTCACCCAGACACTCGGCATATTCACGTCCGAATTCCATATCTACGGTATCAATGACGGTCGGCTTTCCTGTTTTTAACAGGTATGAGTTATAGGTCGTTCCTTTTGACAGAACCAGGCGGTGAAAGGGAACCTGACGGTTATCGATTTTGCCTATCCAGAAAGTATCCTCGGCGATTTTTTTGAACTGCGTACTCATTTCGTTAACCTCCAATGTTTAGTTGATAATGTTTATCAATAACCATATTCTATTATGGCCGCCAAACAAAAAAGAGGATTTGAATCAAATTATGAAAGTTTGAGAAAAAATTCGTATACCTTAAATTTAGACGATTTAACTGAAGTGATTATGCGTAGGGTCACATTTTATATAAAAAAGTATAAAAAAGAAAAAACAAAGCCTCTTTCCGAACTTTCGATGTCCGGTAAACAGCCCTTGTTCTGATGTGAATTTAATAACCCATATCCCCCTTCCGCCATATCCTAATCAAAACAATAAAAAGGTGGATAACGATGACGGAAATACAAATAAATGCTGTAGGAGACCTTATGGTCAAACGTCATATTATTTCAGATGCTAAACAAGCTGACGGTACCTATTCGTTCGGCCCCCTGTTCGCAAAAGTAGCTCCTTATCTGAAACAGGCTGATTTGACGATTGGCAATCTCGAAACCACCTTTGCCGGAAACGGGCGGGATAGCCGGAAAAGTCTGCGTTCAAGCGGTCCGATATTCAAGTGCCCAGACGAATTGGCCCCGGCACTTAAGGAAGCCGGATTCGATGTATTAGTAACTGCGAACAATCACTGCATGGATTATGGTACCCAGGGTCTGATTCGCACGTTAAAAGTTCTGGACCATACTGGAATCGACCATACCGGAACCTCTAAGTCATTAGAAGAATCCAAGAAAACTCTTATCAAAAACGTAAAAGGGATAACGATCGGAATTCTCTCTTACACGGCAGGAACCAACAGGATTCCTGTACCTGCGAGTCAGCCATGGCTGGTCAATCGGATAGAAACCGATAAAATCATTCGAGAAATTCGAAATTTAAAAAAGAAAGTCGATCTGGTCCTGCTTTATCTTCATTTCGGAAACGAATATAAGTACACTCCAAACAAGAGGCAAAAGCAGCTGGTCAACCTCTTCTTTAAAAATGGCGCGGACATCATCCTGGGGTCTCACCCGCATGTTCTTCAACCGTTAGCGGTTCGGGGAAAGAAACAATTCGTTATCTATTCGCTGGGTAATTTTGTTTCGACTAAGCTCATGAATATTCCTTATACCCAAAGCAGTATCATTCTTACTCTTAAAATCAAAAAGGATCAAAAAGGAAACACAAGTATCACTAACGTCGATTACATCCCGACCTGCGTAGTTCGA
The DNA here is from genome assembly GCF_051594305.1 of Paenibacillus sp. IHBB 3054. Lineage (NCBI taxonomy): Bacteria > Bacillati > Bacillota > Bacilli > Caryophanales > Paenibacillaceae > Paenibacillus > Paenibacillus sp. IHBB 3054. Next base: position 50,801 of record NZ_JBOFBG010000004.1, read on the forward strand.
AGAGTGAAAAGCGGCAGAAAAATGACTGAGGTCATCCCCATCCGCGATGCGTTAAAGCGGAATGCCTCTGATTTAAACACGGGGAAGCGAAATGCCTTAAATGGTATGTTGAAGCATACAGAGGCTATCTTAAAGAGGGTATAGAGCCGTTTTCATAATGAACAGTTTCGTCTGTAACATTCCGGATATGCTGATTACCATCGTTATCATCTAAAAACAGCGGTAGTCCAGGACTGTCTCTCTCTCCATGGCTTCCGCTGTTTCAATTGGTCATTTGTATATAAAAAGCTTTCACCCTCCAGTGTTAATAATTCCATAATGAATAAGGTCTATGTATTTATTTTCTTTATAGACATGCTGCAATAAAACACCTTCCTTCACCATGCCCGATTTCTGCATAACCCGTCCAGAGCCTGGATTTGAAGCAAAGTATCTCGCGTATACTTTATGGTAATACTTTTCTGTGAAGGCAAACTCAAGGATAGCTTTTGTTGCTTCTGTCGCATATCCTTTACCCCAGTATTCCTCACCTATCCAATACCCAAGTTCGCCATTTTTGTGTGTTTGGTTATTGGACAGTCCGATAGCTCCATAGAGCTCATATGTATTTTTATCAGTAATGGCGAACTCATAGGATTTATTATTGTTAAAATTAACCTCTTGTGTTTGAATCCATGATAATGCACAATCAATGGAGTATGGATAAGGTAGAGTTAATGTACTTTTATAGATGTTGTAATTATTGCAGAGCTCACTGACCCGTTGTGCATCAGATTCTATAAAGGGTCTTAAAATCAATCGTCCGGTAGTAAGCGTTCTTTTGGCTTGATTGTACATTGTTCTAATCATCTCCTAGCTTGAAATTATATTACTGGTATTTTCAATTTTCTTCCTGTTTCAATAAAAAATCAATCGGGTAATTCAATTTTGGAGTTATATTCATTTCATTAGATTCAGGCCTTCCATATAGGAGGTCTATTTTTGACGCACACATTACCTAACCCTATGGAGGCTGCCATGCATCGCGTAAACCTGAACCAGGAACGATACAACCAACAGGTCATTGATCACGCTTCCTTTGGGATCGCCCTTGTTGGGCCAGAAGGTGTGATTTTAACCGTTAACCCCGCCTTTGAACAAATATTTGGCTATTCCAAAGCAGAATTGGACGGCATGAGGCTGGAAGACCTTTCCCATCCCGATGATGATTTTAGAACTATACACAAACTAAAGGCGCTCATGGGTGACCAAACCAAAGTACAACTCGAAAAGCGGTTTGTTTCAAAAAATGGAGACGACTTGTGGGGGTTGCTTTCTCTTAAGCTTTTCAGCGATGAGGCGGACCAGGCATTGTATTACATTTGCCAAATCATTGACATCACCAAGCAAAAAGAATCCGAGCAGCGCCTTCAGGAATCAGTTGAGCGGTATACGTCACTCAAAAAATACAACCATGACACCGTGATTTCCTTTGGCCTAGACGGCCGAATTATTAACGCCAACAGTATGGCGGAAAAGATCACAGGCTACTCCATAGGGTCCGATCTGATCGGAATGGAGCTTTCGGGTTTAATTGGCAAAGAGAATGTCCAGAAGATTCTGAAAAGGGCGCTGTACGATAATTCGGTTGAACAGCACATTAATGCGCTTATGACCAAAAGTGGCCAGATTGTTGAAGTGCTTACCAGTATTGCACCGATTTATGTAAATAATCAAAATATCGGATTCTACCTCATCTGTAAGGACATCTCTGAACAGCGGCAGTTGTTGCTTGCAAAGGAGGCTGCCGAGTCTACGAACAGAGCGAAAAGTGAGTTTCTTGCGATGATGAGCCACGAAATCCGCACCCCTATGAACGGAGTAGTCGGCATGACGGATATTCTGCTTGAGACTACTAACCTTGATGAAGAGCAACGGGGCTATGTAGAGATCATCCGCAAAAGCGGGGAAACGCTGCTCAATATCATCAATGATATTCTTGATCTTTCAAAAATCGAGGCAGGCCGGACAGAACTGCAAGAGGATTCATTCGATCTTCGCAAATGCATCAAGGACAGCTTCGCCGTCATTTCCATGAAGGCCGATCAAAAGCAAATTGAGCTCTCCAGTACTATAAATCATGATGTTCCGGACTATATCTACGGAGATCGCGACCGTTTGAAACAGGTCCTCCTGAACCTGCTCGGCAATGCCGTGAAGTTCACCTCCAAGGGCAGCATATCGGTAAAAGTGAAACTGCTAAAGGAAGATCCGACAAAGTTAGCCTTTACGGTAACCGATACGGGCATTGGGATTGATCCTATGCGGCTGAATGACATTTTTGAACCGTTTGCGCAGATTGACAGCTTTATGACGCGCAATCACGAAGGCACTGGTTTGGGCCTTGCTATCAGCCGCAGAATCATCGATATGATGGGCGGCGAGATATACGCGGAGAGTGACGGCAAGAGTGGCTCGTCTTTCTCCTTCACCATCAAGCCCAAGAAAACAGCGGCAGTACCCGCTCAAGAGTCTTCCTTGTACAAGCACCCTAATACACGGAAAATTAACATTTTGCTTGCTGAAGACAATTACATCAACCAACTGGTGTTAACCAAAACACTTGAAAAAATAGGTCATAGAATCACACCTGTCACAAACGGAATAGATGCAGTTGAAGCAGCACGCAAAGAAAAGTTTGATCTTATTTTAATGGATCTGCACATGCCGATTATGAACGGCTTCGATGCGGTGAAGTTGATAAGAGAAGAACACAAGGAGAACTGTCCCCCTATTATCGCAGTCACAGCCAATGCTTTGAAAGGTGATCGGGAAAAATGTCTTGCTGCCGGGATGGACGAGTATGTCAGCAAGCCTATTAAGCGGGAAGTCATCCTGAAGCTAATTAACGAGCTTGTGAACAGATAATGATAAGCATTATTTCTGAGTGATATTATCCCCTTTAGGTAGACAGTAAAAAGCATCACATTACTGTTATACTTGGAGGGATTTTTCAGTTCATCCCTCCATCCAAACATTTTTTTAACATTTGACTCTTATACTAATTTTAGTTTCCTTAGAAAGGATGTTTTTCACATGGTCAATATCCTTGTTGTGGAGGATGATATAAAGCTCAATCAAATTATTTGCACCTATCTGTGTGATAACGGATACGATGCTAAAGGGTGTTTAAACCCACGCGAGGCATATGATTTGATGTATAACAGTCTGTACGACCTTATCATCTCAGACGTTATGATGCCGGAGATTGATGGCTTTGAATTTGTGGAAACGGTCAGAGCTATTAACAAGACTATCCCTATTCTTTTTGTTACCGCCCGTGACGATATTTCCTCGAAACAAAAAGGGTTTCGTGCAGGGATTGACGATTACATGGTCAAACCGGTCAATATGGACGAACTGGTAATGCGTGTGGGTGCTCTGCTTCGACGGGCGAATATTGCTCATGAAAAGAAACTGGCGGTAGGAAGTCTTATGATGGACGCAGATGAGATGACCGCAACGGTAAACGGTGAAGAAATTTCGGTGACGGTACGGGAATTCAACATACTCTACAAGATGCTTTCCTATCCCAAACACACCTTTTCCCGTGCCCAGCTTATGGACGAATTTTGGGGCATTGGCAGCGAAACAAGCCTGCGTGCCGTGGATGTATATATTGTTAAACTTCGGGACAAGTTCTCCTGCTGTGAGGATTTCAAGATCATGACAGTTCATGGACTTGGTTACAAGGCAGTGCTGCAATGAGGAAGAACAAGAAGCAGAAGGTCCGGCTCAAATCGCAGCATTTTTCATGGAAAGAGTTTTTCTGGACCTTTATTGTGCTGTCCACGCTGACCGCAGGGCAAGCGCTGATTTACGATGCCTATCTTTCCGTAGAAAACGTTCCACCGCAATACATCTTCGGCATCACGGGATATTGGATCATCGTTGCCTTCATCTTCTGCCTTTTCACCGCAAGGCAGAAGTACAAAACCTTTGATAAGCCCATGAGAAAACTCAGCGAGGCGGCAAAACAGGTAGCGGAAGGAGATTTTTCCGTCTATCTGGAACCACTCCATAGAGCGGACAAGAAGGATTATGTGGACGTAATGTTCGGGGATTTTAACAAGATGGTTGAAGAACTCGGCAGCATCGAAACGCTCAAAAACGATTTCATATCCAATGTGTCCCATGAAATCAAAACCCCCCTATCCGTCATTCATAGTTACGCTATGGCGCTGCAAAAGGTTGAGCTGTCGCCGAAACTTCGTACAGAATATACTGATACAATCATTTCGGCCTCCCAAAAATTAACGACACTGGTGATCAATATCCTGAAGCTAAACAAATTGGATAATCAGGAGATTAATCACGTTGCCGATCCCTATGATCTGTGCAGACAGCTATGCGATTGCGCCCTTACTTTTGAAAATTCCTGGGAAGAGAAGAATATCGAATTTGTGGCGGACATAGAGGACCGTACCATCATTCGTGCAGATGAAAGTATGCTTGAGATTGTATGGCTTAATCTTCTCTCCAATGCGCTGAAATTTACAGCCCCCGGCGGAACGATCACCTTATCGCAGACTTCAGATAAAGATACGATTACGGTCACGGTAGCAGACACTGGCTGCGGGATGGACGAAGAAACGATGAAGCGTATTTTCGATAAATTCTATCAGGGAGATACTTCCCACTCCGGGGAGGGAAACGGCCTTGGACTTGCTCTTTCGCTGCGGGTCATTGAACTGGTGGGCGGTGCCATAACGGTTAGGAGTGAGCCCGACCAGGGTACAACATTCACAGTCAAATTGAAAGTGGAGAAGTAAGCTATTCCCCATGCGATTGAATGGATAAGATCGAATAAAGCAGCCTGAATTCGGAACACGAATTCAGGCTGCTTTTTATATTAGACAGCGTATCTTCCAATTCCGGTTCATAACGATTGTTCAATTAATATTTTATAAACATTTTATAAGCAATTCATAAATATCTCGGCAGTAAGATGATCAAGTCAAGTGAAACAGAAAAGCTTCAACTTCAACTTAATAATAAAGGAGAAATTATTATGAGTGAGATCACAAGAAACGAATCTAATTTCGTCGGTTATGAGTACAAGGACGTTACAGTAAAACGCAAAATGGAGTCGGTGTATGTGGACGGGTATAACAACTTCGGCTGGGCGCTGGAGGGTACTTCGACCTCAGTTCAGAATGTTGGTTCTGTAACCATGAAGTTCAAGCGGGACCGGAAAATCCGTAATAAAGCCGAGCTGACCCGTCTGCAACGCCAGTTCGATGCCTCCGTTAACGAAATTGAAACGCTGGAAAGCTCTAAGGTCATCGGTGCTTCTGTCGTCGCCTATGTTATCGGTGTTATTGGAACAGCGTTCATGGCTGGCTCTGTGTTTGCTAATCAAGCTGACATGCTGCCTCTTACAATAATACTGGCAGTCCCCGGTTTCGTAGGCTGGATCATCCCGTATTTTCTCTTCAGCGGTATCAGCAAGAAAAAAACGAACAAGGTAGCGCCTCTGATCGATCAGAAGTATGACGAGATTTACGAGGTGTGCGAAAAGGCTAATGCCCTGCTTGGGAAGTGATTAAGGGTTTATTTGACCGCTACCCGGTCGATTATCAAGACCGAACCGCCCTAACAAACGTTGCATCACTTACAATCAATGCTTTAATCGGCATCGGCAAGTTGATCCTCGGTGTGTATCTCCTATCTGGATGGTTCATGATTAACGCGGTGTATTACATAATCCTTTTTGCCGCAAGAGGTCAGGCACTTTATAAATATAGAGTGGCCAAGAGTATCGAAGACCCTGCACAAAGATATAATATGGAATTTATTGTTTATCAACGAAGTGGCACTTTCCTTTGTCTTCTAGGGATCTCCTATCTGTTGGTCTGCCTGCGGATGTATGTTGTCGGAGATGCCATCATGATCAGAGGTTACATTGTTTATCTGGTAGCAGCAGTTGCTTTCACCAAGCTTGGTATTGCCATTTACGGTACCTTGGCTAACCGGCATCTGAAGGGCCCTATTGTTTCTTCACTAAAAATGATTAGCTTTGTAGACGCAATGGTTTCCATTGTGGTGACTCAATACACTCTGCTTATGATGGAGAAATCCCCCAATGCCATCAGCTCCAGCGCTTTATTTGGAATGGGATGCAGTGTTTTATTTTTTCTATTAGGGATTTGCATGCTGTTCAAAAAGAAAAAGGTACCATTGAAAGGATGGAGTGAAGTGAGTAAACAGAGAGAAGTAAACATCAGTGTCCTAAAAAGAGGCCCCATTTTGTTCATTATGATTTTTGGAGCCTTTCTTGCGACGTTGAATCAGACGGTGATGGGCGTTGCCATGCCGGAATTAATGAATGATTTCAATATCTCAGCGGCAACCGCCCAGTGGCTGACAACAGGCTATATGCTGGTGAACGGTGTGCTGATTCCGATTACGGCTTATTTAATGCAGCGTTTTACTACCCGGCAGCTTTTCCAGACTTCCATGTTTATTTTCCTGGCTGGAACGGTCGTAGCAGCCATCGCGGCAAGCTTCCCCGTTCTGCTTACCGGACGTTTGATTCAGGCAACTGGCGCAGGAATTATCATGCCGCTGCTCATCAATGTTATTTTAACGCTTTTCCCTCCGGAAAAGAGAGGCGCTGCCATGGGCATGGTCGGATTGGCCATTATATTTGCCCCTGCGATTGGACCTACTTTGGCAGGATATATCCTGGAACATTACAGTTGGGAAACCATGTTCTATGGGATCATTCCGCCCACTGTCCTTGTTATTGTCTGCGGATTTATTTATTTGAAGAATGTATCGAAACGCTCCTATCCCAAGATTGATATGATTAGCGTGGCCCTATCTACCCTCGGCTTTGGCGCTTTGCTGTATGGCTTCAGCCGGGCCGGCAGCGCAGGCTGGTCGAGTGCGGAGGTGCTCTTGTCTCTTGGTGCGGGTATCCTTTCCCTTGCCCTGTTTACTTGGCGGCAGCTGGCTTCCATAAACCCGCTTCTCGATCTCCGGGCCTTCAAATATAAGATGTTCTCCTTAACCACCGTCATAAGTATCGCAGTTACAATCGTGATGTATGCGGATATGATTCTGCTTCCCCTGTACCTGCAGAGTGCCCGCGGCTATACGGCCATGGAGTCCGGCTTACTGCTGCTTCCCGGCTCGCTTGTGATGGGACTGCTTATGCCGGTCACCGGAAAGCTGTTCGACCGGTTCGGAGCAAAATGGCTTGCCATCATCGGTCTGCTTATAACGATCACCACGACCCTAAGTTTTGTTAATTTAACGGACTCTACCAGCTATATCTATCTGGTGTTCATGTCAACAGGCCGGCAGATCGGAATGGCGATGTTCCTGATGCCTATACAAACCGCAGGATTAAATCAATTGCCGGCAAAACTTCATGCGCATGGTACCGCAATCTCTAATACCGTTAAACAAGTCGCGGGTGCCATAGGTACTTCTTTGCTGGTAACCATCATGACAAGCCGTACCACAACTCATTTGCAGAATCTTATGGGCGCAAGTGGCGCAAAAAGCGCAACCCAGGAACACCTGATGATGGAAGCGTCCATCCAGGGCATAAATGATGCCTACCTCGTTATTGTGGGAATCGGCATTCTCGCCTTGCTGCTCTCCTTCTTCATCCAACAAGTGGGACAGTCCACCGGGAAAGAGTCCGAAATCAAGTTAAAAAAGATGATTGCCGAAAAATCCTGAATTTAAATTGTGGAGAACTCTATAAAAGTAAAAAAAATAACAGGCGCCCTCCTCTACGAGAGACGCCTGTTATTTTTTTTTTGCTCCGTTTACCGAGTCATGGCTTGGAAACTCTCTACAAACTCAACTTCTGTTGGAGCAGTACTGCCAGCTCCTCGGCTGTATCCCAAACCATCGGACGGATATCTTGTATTTGTACAAAAAGGTTATCGGCATCGCTGCCGTTTACGGTCCAGATCACCGGGATGTTTAAACCGAGCGCATATCCCGCTGCAAAATACACCTCGGGGGATTGACCGGATAAGTCCGCAATCATTAGTTTACTGTCCGCGATAAGCTCCAAGGAATACTGTTCACGGCTCTGCGTTTTTGTATGTGTAAGCAATCGCGGCAGATAACCGCACTGCTCGATTTTCGGCAACAGTAGTTCCAACCACTCCGTGCGTAAATCCCCCTCATCCGAAATGAGAACGACGCAAGGCTTTAGTTTTTTTCCTCCTGCGTTCGCAGCGGCTTCGCTCCATCCTTTGTCGGTAAGCTTAAAAGACATGCCTTCCCTGATGAGCAGCTGCTCGTTGATCAGCTTATCAATGATATAGACCAGCTCTTGCAGATTGGGCGAATAGGTCAGATTATAACTGCTGGAGAGTGGTTGAATGACCACGGGTTCCTCCGGCCCTTCGGAATGTCTGTACAAATATTGCAGTAGACGGTTTCCTTTATCTTCAATGGTAACAGGTATTTTCGGAGAATTTGCAATCGACTCTAAGTCGTTGGCCGCTAGAGTGACCTTTTCATCGCAATCGGTCAGCTCCCGGATATAAGCTGATATTAAATGAAGCATATCGCGTTTCTTGGGGTGCGGCAACGAATTAATAGGTTCGTAGCTGTCTCTCCGCAGGCTATAGAAACCGCCGGGTGAACAGGCACAGCCAATATATCTATCGTAATCGCCTTCCGGTTTAATGGGAACAATCTCATCGCAGAACAAACAGTGTTTCTTATTCATGACAACTTCTCACCTCTTATTAATTGCTAACCTCTACCTTACCAATTTTTTTAAGGAAAGTAGACAAGCAGATATTTCCTTCACTGCTGAAAACAGACGTCTATTGATGAACTTATAGTCTATCCACAGTCGGCGATCATACAAAAAAGACAGCCGTCAGGCGGCTGCCTCTTCTTTGTTTATGGAATTATAGTTTCTGAGTCCCTCCCCCGCTCTTGTGCACTAGGAAGCCGCATAACATCAGGCTAATTGCCACATAGGCTGCGATCATGCCGATGATGCCGAACCAGCCAAAATGGCTGTACAGCACCCCGCCGCCAGTACCACTCACACTAGAGCCTACGTAGTAGAAAAAGAGATACAGTGCATTGGCCTGCGACTTATGTTCATCGGCCACCAGGCCCACCCAGCTGCTGGCAATGGAATGGCCACCGAAGAACCCAAAGGCGAACAGTGCGAGGCCGATGATTTTGACCCATAGGAAGGGATGCAGCGTGCAAAGTGCTCCCGTTAAGATGATGGCAAGGGCTAACCTAATGACACCGGTACGGCCATACCGGTCAGCCAGCCGCCCCATCCAGGTGGAACTGAAGGTTCCCATCAGATACACGACGAAAATGCTGCCTGCCAGTGATTGGCTAAGATTGTACGGTTCACCGGTCAACTCGAAGCCAATATAATTAAACAAGGTGACAAAGCTGCCCATTAGCAGAAAACCTAGCCCATACAGACAAAGGAGCCGCGGATTACGGCATTGCGACCAGAGCAGTGGAATCACCTGGCCCAGCTTGCCTGTCTGCTTCACGAAATGGCGTGAAGGCGGAATCACCCTCCAGAATATCAAAGCCGCAGCCAGACCCAACACGCCTATGACACCGACAGCTGCGCGCCAGTCAAACCAGTCGGTCAACAACCCGCTGATGATCCGGCCCCCCATTCCTCCAATGGAGTTGCCGCTAATGTAAAGACCCATTGCATAGCCCAGACTGAGGGGTTCGATTTCTTCCACAAGATAAGTCATTGCTATAGCGGGTAATCCGGCGAGCGCAATACCTTGCAATATACGCAACAGCAGCAATACGGGGAAAAGCGGGCTAAAAGCGGAAATGACGGCGATCACGGAAGTTGCAACCAGAGAGGCCGTCATGATGGCTCTGCGGCCAACCGCATCGGATATGGAACCGATGAACAGCATGGTCAATGCCATGGATAGAGTGGTGACCGACAAGGTTAAACTGGCTTCCGTCGGCGTGATTCCAAACGCTTCGGTAATTTCCGGCATCAAAGGCTGCAAGGTATAAAGAAGCGCAAATGTGACAAAACCTCCGGCAAACAGTGCAAGACTAATATTTCGGAACGATTTTGAACCCTGCTGAATTTTCATTGCTCCCTACTTTCTTTGCTGGAGAAACTCCGATTGTCGGAACAGGACAGGGTGACCGGAACCCTCCTTGTTATTTGCGGAACAGCTTTCGTTCCATCTGTGTTAAGAACTCGTAGCCGTCTGCTGTCACCACGATCGTATCTTCAATCTGAAATCCGCCTGCGCCCAGTTCATAATAAGGAACTTCCACACACAGCACCATCCCCTGTTCTAGAATGCGGTGATCTCCGGGCGACAGAGTTACATCATCGTACAATTCCAGGCCGATGGCATGCCCCACATGCTGGCGCCGGTAATGCGGAATGCCTTCCTTCTGAACTCTGGCTACGGCTGCCTGGAAGACATCAGATGCTTTTACGCCGGGACGGATCATTTCAAGCGCCTGCTCCCAGCCGCTGTGAACCGCATGAAAGTGCTGTTCCATCCAAGGTGTGGCTTCTCCAAGCACTACAGTCCGGCCTGTATCTCCCCAGTACCCGTCCAACTGAAGACAAAGATCAAAACGGATCTGGTCCCCCGGCTCGATGACGCGGAAATAATTCTCAATCAGCGGCAGAGCGCTTCGCGGACCCGCACCCACTGCCGTCATCGCGGGGGTGCCCCCTGCTTTCATCACGGTAAGCCGGTAATGGTCGGCCAAGTCCTTCTCGTGCACACCCGCGGCGATCAGATCGATAAGTTGCTGCTCAATTGTCTCGTTCAGAATCGCAGACTTCCGCAGACGTTCGATTTCAAATGGTGTCTTAATCTGCCGGATCTGGCGGAACAGCTGGTAGGCTGCTACAGCCTGTCCGCCGGGAAGCCCTGCGGCAAATTTGGCAAGCAGATCCGGAGCGATCCTCATTTCGTCCACCCCTACTGCTTGTCCTTTGAGTCCAAGAGCTTCAAGAGCCGCCTCCAACGCTTCAAGCGGCCCCGCATAGGTTGTCGTATTCTGCAGCAAAGCGTAAAAAAGATCGATATCCGGAGTGGATGGTTTGCCTTCGATAGACCCCTCCACAAAGAAATCACTGTACACATATAAATCCGCTCCGGTAATCCCCAGCTGCGCGATTACACCTAGCCGGTTGGTAGGGATAATGACACAGGGACGGGTTTCCGGTTCACGCGGCAGTACAGCATAAATTTGCATCGTCCAGTTGCTGGCCCGCAGCTGCGAGCCAAGAATATAGTTGATGTTTTCCGGCGTGGTCGCCACAAGAGCGGCCAGACCTCTGGTTGCCATAAGTTCAGCGGCACGCGGCCGGTTGACTCCGGAAACAGGATTCGAGATTTGCTTGTCCATCAGGTTCAAGACCTCCTTTTATTCGTTCGGCTGCCGAGCAGTTTTTCCAGACCCGGTGCGGAGCGGATTACCAGTTTGATTGCAAAAAACAGAACAAGTGCAAAAGCGATAAGCACCATGGACACGACAGCGACCGTAGGATCCTGCCATTTTTCCATGTACAAGAAGAGCTGTATAGGCAAGGTGTAACTTCCCTGACGTAAGATAAGCAGTGCCGTCTCGACCTGATCAAAGGTGAAGACAAAGGCAATCGAACCGGCTAAAAAAAGCGAAAGCCGCAGCTGCGGCAATGTGATCGTAAAGAAAATGCGAAACGGTCCCGCCCCCAAATCGGCGGCAGCTTCGCGGTGTGCCGGATTGAGATTGGCGAGAGCGCTGCCAACAATGGACAGGACAAATGGCAGGACGATGACCGCCTCTCCCAGAATCAGGGCAAATAATCCGCCAGCGATGTGCATCTTTGAGAACAGGATCAGATATGCCACACCTAATGTAATCTTGGGCATTACCATTGGCGACATGAAAAAGGCGCGCAAAAGTCCCCTGCCCGGAAAAGGATAATGGACAATCGCCAGCGCAGCCATTGTGCCAGTAACCAGCGCCAGCAGAACTGCACCCGCTGAAGACAGCATACTATTCCGGAAGGCTTCCAGAAACTGCTTCTGATCACCCAGACGGCTATACCATTCCAGCGTCAGCCCCTCAGGCGGAAACTTGCTGGAGGCTCCGCTGCTCACTGAGGTCACCAGGATCATCAACAAAGGCAGCAGCAGATATAAGCCGACCGCGCCGGCACATACGTAGAGAATCCATTTGTAATCCCGTGGTTTTTTAGTCATGGGCCTGCCCTCCCGTCCGGGTACGCCGGAACATCAGCCGGTCAGCTCCCTTGTTAACAATCAATGATACAAAGATTGATGAAGCAAACAAAAAGAGGCTCGCCACAGCCGCCATCGGCCAGTTCGTATCCAATGTCCGCTGATAGATCAGCACCGGAAGCGTCATGACGCGCCCGCCTCCGATCAGCTGAGGCGTTGTAAATGCGGTCAGGCAGAGTGTGAAGACAATCTGCACCCCGCTCGCAATGCCCCTCGCGGACAAGGGCAGTGTAATGGTTAGAAACGTGCGCCATTTGCCTGCGCCCAGATCATGGGCTGCCGCTTTCAGTGAATCATCGGTTTGGGTAAGCACATTCAAGATCGGGAACACCATAAACGGCAGAAAGATATGTACAAGCGCAACGATAACCCCGGTCTCGTTATACATCATCTCAAATCCGCTATCCGTCAGTCCCAGTTGCATGAACAACCAGTTCATAAAACCCTGCTTGGACAACAGCAGCTGCCATCCATACGATCTGACAACAGCACTGACGAGAAGCGGAAGAAACGTTAGTAGCAAGAAGAACTGTTGTATGCCTGGCCGTTTCAGGCCGGCAATACAGTAGGCTAGCGGATAGGCAAGCAGCAGACTCCATAAAGTTACCTTGGCGGCGACTCGAAAGGTGGTACCTATCAAGGTCCAATAATAGGGGTCTCCCAGGAAAGAACGGTAGGAATCGAGATTCCAGTCCCGGATCAGCCTCCCGTTCTCGTAGAGGTCAAAACTGTACCGGCCGAAGATCAGCAGTCCACCTAGATACACGATGCCCATCAAGGCAAGCGCAGGCAACAGCAGCAGCAGCTGAGCCGCCCAGGTTCGGTTCCCCGGAGAGAACAGCCCCACGAGCTTGCCGGTAGCTTTCATCATAAGGAACCTACTCTTTGAGGAGGTCCATCAACGGGCAGGAGCAGACCGTCTTCGGGATTGAACCCGATTTGCAGCGAGTCGCCCGGAGCATACCGGGCATCTCCCCGCTGATACAGAGTGCTGGCATGGAGCTGGACATGGCCACCCATATCCAGCGTGTACTTGATGCTTGCACCGCCATATGCACATTCGGTCACTCTTCCTTCCAGCCGGTTGTCGCAGCCACTTGCTGCTTCTCCGATCCGGAGATACTCGTAACGGACGGAGAGTGAACCCGTACTCCCTGCAGGGAGCGGGGGCTGCCCTTCCGGCGGGCGCACGGCAAGCTTCAAGCCACCGGCTTGAACCCAGACCCGGCCTTCTTCCGCACCAAGTACCTTCACCCGAAGCAGGTTGGTGTCGCCGATAAATTTGGCAACAAAGCTGTCCACCGGCCGTTCGTAGATTTCATCGGGTGTTGCATATTGAAGCAGCTTGCCGCCCCGCATGACACCGATGCGGTCAGACATGTTCATCGCCTCATGCTGATCATGGGTAACGAAGATAAACGTGCCCCCGAATTCACGTTGTATCCTTTTCAGTTCACGCTGCATATCCAGCCGCAGCTGCAAATCCAGTGCTGACAGTGGTTCGTCCAGCAGCAGCACCTCCGGCTTGTTGATTAAGGCGCGGGCAATGGCAACGCGTTGCGCCTGTCCGCCGGATAGCTGGGAGACGGCGCGTTGGCTGTAGTCGCCAAGCTGCACCAGTTCCAGCATGTCCTGTACTCGCTGTTTGATTTCGTGCTTCGGGGTATTTCTGACTTTCAAACCGTAAGCGATGTTATTGTAGACATCCATATGGGGGAACAGCGCCAGTTGCTGAAAAATCATATTCGTATTCCGTCCATAGGCCGGGATCCCCGAGACATCTTGTCCCGACAGCAGCACAGTCCCCTCATCAGGCTGCTCCAGGCCGCCGAGAAGCCGGAGCAGCGTGGTTTTCCCACAGCCGCTGGGCCCGAGCAGAGAGACGAATTCTCCCCGTTTCACCTGTAGCGACACCTGATTAACGGCCGTATTTCCCGCATAACGCTTGCTCACATCTCGCGTCTCGATTGCAATCGGCCCCACTCCGTCACTCATTGTCCCAACTCCCATCTCTTCGGTTGCTGCCAGCAGCCGGTTTATAATTTTGTTTTGACCAGACGGTCCCACAGTTCCTTCCAGGCGGAGCTGTTCTTAGCCAGCGTATCCCAGTCCGGATTCATTCCCTTACTCTGCTCCTCAACGGAGAAGGATGGATCATCCTTGTATTTATCCGGGATGACTGCTGCCGTGCTCGTCACTGGAGTTCCTGTCGCCTCGGCGTAACGGGACAGCGCATCTGCGCTAAGCAGCTCGTTAATGATCTCGTTGGCCACTTTTGCCTGCTCCGGCGTAGAACCTTTGACAACCTGCAGCGAATAAGGGAAGGAAATCGCACCTTCCTTAGGATAAGCTACGGCCAGCGGCGAGCCGCCGTCGATCCAAGTCTGTGCTACTTGTGAGCTGAACGGAGCAATCAGGGCGTCGCCCGAATCGAGCAGACCCTTAAGCTGGTCGTTCGAGGTAACCAGTGTGCCGATCTGCTCGCTGTTATCCGCCCAGAACTGGAAGGCCGGCTCTGGATTCTCGTAGGATGCGCCGAGTTCTTCCCCTTTTACAGCCAGAAGCGGGGACAGATAAGAATAGAACATATAATCCCACAATGCGGTTTTTCCTTTGAACTCTTCGCTTCCCCACAGGTCGTTCCAGCTTGTCGGCGGTGTTTTTACCAGATCTTTGTTGTAGACCAGCGCAAAGCTCGACACGCCCCAGACGATCCCCTTATTATCAGCGGTATGGAATGCTTCGGGAATGTCCTTCATATGGGTGACTATGGCCGGGTCAAGCGGCTCCCACATATCGTCATTGATGCCTTTGGCTGAAGCATCTGCGTTGAAATAACCGAAGTTTACAATCGGATTGTTCGGGTCAGCCTGCTTGCCTGCCAGCATTTTCGGATACATTACAGCATTGGAGGATTCTTCAAAGGTCACCTCAACGTTCGGATGGTTCTTCACATACTCTGCTACGACTTCCTTAGGAACCACATCCTGATTGGATCCGGCCCAGATAAACATAGTCAGCTTGACCTTTTCACCACTGCCGGCTGCTTTCGAATCTTCCGATTTCCCGGCAGCATTGTTTTCAGCAACATTGTTTCCGGTAGCATTATTCGCGTTGCTTCCCCCTCCACAAGCTGTTAGTGCCACAATCATGGCAAGCGACATTGCCGGTAAGATATAAGAGCGTTTAGGTTTTTGAGTACTCATTCGGTTCTCTCCTTCAGGTTATTTAATATAATTCCTAATTTTGTCGCCTTCCGGTCATAGCCGCTGTTGTCATTAGCGCAGCCCTATTCCCCTGCGCAATTCTTCCATGATCTCTGGTACTGCTGAAGCCGAAACTGGATGGCCCGCAGCAACTCTGGACTCAGCTTCTGCCATCGTCTGTCTCTTCAAATAATCCCGAAGTGCCAGCGGATAGCTGCTTAGGGCAGCATTAACGGCGAGCTGCATTTTATCCGTCCACACCGTTTCAAACGCAGTCCGGGCTTCCCCGAAGCTGAAAGCTTCACCATTCTTACTGCGGCCATTACGCAGCAGCTTAGTGGATGCTTCATCAATGGTTTTGCCATTTGAATTTAGCACTACGCCGTATTGTTCACTCGCCTGATCTTCTGACAAAAGTCCTTTCTGCACATCATTCAGTACGAATGCAGGATCCCGTTCATAAGGATCTCCATATCCGCCGCCGCCCTGGGACAGAAAAGTCACGGTATCTCCCGGCTGTAGTAAAAGCTCATCAATCCGGCCAAGGTTACGTTCATCTGGCCGGCCTTCATTAAATATCGCTTCTCCATGCTTACCTACACCACCTCCCAAGCGGCCCCAGGGCTGGAATTCCATCCGTTCCATATTTCTTGCGGTCATCACGGTATCCGGACTGAGAATCCTGACGCGCAGGTCAATGCCGCTGCCGCCTCTGAATTTGCCGGCTCCGGCTGAATCCGCCCTTAAGCCGTAACGTTCAATCAGTACAGGCATCTCCGCCTCAACCGTTTCCGCCGGGATATTCCGCAAATGGCCTACGGCGAAATCCATCCCGTCAATTCCGTCCTTCATCGGTCTAGCCCCTGATCCGCCGCAGATCGGCTGAATTACACCGACTTTACTCTTGCCGTCGGAAGCATCGGTCATTGCCATCATCACAATGCAGGCTTGACCTGCTCCTGCAGCCGGCACCTTGCTGCTCTGTGCCTGGCTCAGCGCCCCCGTAATGACATCCATCACCCGGATAAAGGTCGCCGCTCTCGCACCTACCGCCGCCATCGGTTCCGGATTAAGCACCGATGCCGGAGGCGCGTAGTTGCGCACCATCCGCACCATCCCGGAATTCCATGGAATGGCCGGATCAAGTGTCCGGAAGTAGCGGATCAAAGCCGGCACAAGCATATAGTGCCCTTGCTGGTTATGCGTCGGAATATTAAACGAAGCTCTAACCTGCGGGTCGGTTCCGCTAAAGTCCAGATAGATGTCCGTGCCGGTAATTGTCATGCGGCAGCGCAGCCGGATCGGATAGCCGCCGGGCCCCTTCTCCAGATAGTCCCAGAAGTCATAGGAGCCGTCGGGAATATCCTGAATGATCGCGCGGGCTTTAAGCTCCGCATACTCCAGCAGGTTCTCAATGCCTTGCTCCACCTGCTCCGCACCATATCTGCCGATTAGTTCCTTCAGCCGCTGCTCCCCTCTGTTCAGCGCAGCCATAAGCGCCTTGAGATCGCCAAGGTTCTGCTCGGGGATCCGGCTGTTGTCCAGCAGCAGCCGGAGCACCTGCTCATTCATACAGCCTGCCTCATACAGCTTGACCGGCGCAATCCGGATGCCTTCCATATGTATGTCATAAGCGCTTGGCGATACGCTGCCCGGAACCTTTCCGCCGACATCCGAAGAATGTACGAAGCAAAGCCCAAAAGCAATGATCCTGCCGTCATGGAAATAAGGCTTAATCAGGTGAATATCCGGCAGATGGGTAACCATCCCCCCAGTGGTATAGGGGTCGTTGCAGATGACTATGTCGCCTTCCTGCCACTGGTCTATTGCCTTTATGGCGGTAACCGCAGGAATTCCCAGGGAGAGGTTGTATCCCGTATCCAGCGGAGAGCCGAACGTCTCGCCTTCCGGCGATAACAGGTAGGTGCCGAAATCACCCGTTTCTTTGACAAAGGCGGTAAAGCCGGTGCGCAGCACGACATTGGCCATTTCCTCTACTGCTGCCTGAATCCGGTTGTTGAAGATTTCGAGGAAGACTTTATCCGTAATCATAGATCTGCCTCCCCGATAATATTTCCGTTAGCATCTCCGTGTATTGTGTAGCCGGGAGGTACAAAGACCGTCGTATCATATTCCTCAAGGATAGCCGGACCGGAGATTCTTGTATCTGTGGTCAGATGCTCCCGGTTAAGCACCTTAGCCTGGTAATCCAATCCGTCAAAAGTGATTCCCCGGGTCTCTACAGGTTTTCCACTGCCTGCTACCTGCGGAGAAGCTGCCCTAATCTTACTTGGTAGAAGCCCGACAATGCTTGCCCGCAGATTGACAAACATGACTTCCGCCTCCGGCTGGCTGATTCCGAAGACGGATTCATATTTGCGGTGGAATTTAATCTCCGCTTCTTCAGGATCAAAAATATCGGAATCTGAGAGGGTAACCTCCAGATCAAATGCCTGTCCATCATATCGCATATCCGCGCTGTATATGACGTATGTACCTCCCAGGGTTACTCCACCCTTGGCCTCATCCTCGATCCAGCGGCGTCCTTGCTGCTCAAGCGAAAAGAAATGTGTCTGAAGTTCTCCGGCATCCAGTCCACGGCTGCGCTTGTGGAGTGTGAAGACAAAGTCGTTGCGCAAATTGGCAACCGTGCAGCCCAGTGCACAAAGCGTTCCAGGAGAAGGTGGAATCAGCACCCGGCGGATGCCAACTTCACGCGCCATCAGAAAAGCATGCATCGGGCCCGCCCCGCCATAGGCAAGCAGAGTGAAGTCACGGGGATCGACTCCTTTTCGCGCCATCAGCGGTGAGAATTGGGCATACATATTCGCGGTGGCTACATCCAGAATGGCCTGCGCCGTCTGCTTGGCAGTCAGCCCGAGCTGGTCACCCAAAATCGTAAGCGCCTGTTCAGCCAGTTCAGGGAACAGCTGCATCTGGCCGCCGAGAAAGCGGTCAGCCTGCAGAATACCCAAATGCAAATAGGCATCAGTGGTTGTTGCCTGCACACCGCCGCGGTTGTAGCACGCCGGTCCCGGCTTGGCGCCTGCACTGCGCGGCCCTACCTTCAATATCCCGACCGAATCAACCCAGGCGATCGAGCCTCCGCCCGCTCCAATGGCGGTCACATCTACCGCCGGAATAATGACCGGGAAATCCCCCACCTGATTCTCTGTGGAGTAGGCAGGCTCCTTGTCGATTAAGGCGACATCTACGCTTGTCCCGCCCATGTCGAAGGTAACGACCTGGTTAATCCCTGCCTGCTCCGCGATAAAGGTTGCGCCAATCACACCCGAAGCAGGACCGGACAGGAGCGTCCTTACTGGCTCGGCTGCAGCGCGGGCAGCGGTCATCATACCACCGTTTGACATGGTGGACAGCAGCGTCGCCGATACGCCGTAGGGTCCGATTCCGGCTTGCAGACGCTTGAAATAAGACCCCATCCGTTCGCCTACATAAGCATTCATCACTGTGGCCAGCGTCCGCTCGAACTCTCGCTGCTGCGGCCAGATTGCACTGCTTCTACAGATGAACAGCTGCGGATAACGCTCACGGATCAGCTGTTCGGCCAGCTGCTCATGCCCGGCATTGGCATATGAATGCAGGAAGCTGATGGCCAGCGCCGTAACCCCCTCCTGCACCAATTCATCCACTGCCTGGAGCAGTTGTTGCGGGTCCAGAGGGGTGAGCACTCTGCTGTCTGCGAGCTGACGTTCATCAATTTCATGTACAAGCTGGCGCGGGACAAGCGGCAGCGTTTTATCCCCATAGAGGTTAGTTGTATTCTCAAGCCGCAAGCGGCGTATTTCGAGTACATCCCGGAAACCTTTGGTCACCAGCAGCCCGGTAACTGCACCACTGCGTTCGATCAGCGTGTTTACACCAAGAGTAGTCCCATGCACGAAGAGTTCAATTTGGCGGGTGTCCACTCCCCTGGACTGCAGCTGATCTAACACCTGGAATATCGCCTGTTCGGGAGCATCGGCTATCGAGGGTATTTTGAGCGCCGCGATAAACTGACCCTGCCCGTCTGTAACGATGGCATCCGTAAAGGTTCCGCCGATATCTATGCCTAAGCGGTAATGGATCTCCACAATTTCCACTCCTTTATGCAAATCATTTACGAATTGCGCTGTTCCTGATTTTGAATAGCGTAATAACGTTTGACATCCTCTATCATTTGATTGATATGCATAACCATTGCCGCTTCCGCCTGCTCGGGTGAACCCGCAACAACGGCATCCAGAATTTTACGGTGATCAACCACAAGCTCGCTGCCCACCGTGCGGCGAATATAGGCGGTCTCCAGGAAGTCCTTGCCGGTTTGCCACACCAGCTGTGCTGCATGGAGCAATACCTGATTACGCGCCGTAAGCGCTAGTAAAGTATGAAATTCACGGTCTTCTTCATAGGGTATGATATTTCGAGATAGCAGCTCGTTCTGACTGGCAATAGAAGCCTCTAGCAGACTGATTTCTTCCTTTGTAGCCCGCTGTGCAGCCAGTGCGGCAATTTCCCGCTCAAGCGCCCGTCTGGCCACAAGCACATCCAACAGTGCAGACTCACCTGAATTATTCAATAGCTGCAGGAATTGGGAATTTACATTTTTCTGGTGCAGTTCTTTCTCCAAATATGCAATGCGCCTTGTTCCTTTTTCCGTCAGAATACGCCCTTTGCGGCCTTCCAGAACGGTATAGCCCTCGAAATCAAATTCCATCAGCTTGCGTCCGATGGTTGCCTGGCTGAGTTCATATTTCTTCCCCAGCGTATGAACCAGAGTGCTGGCTCCAAGCGGAACTTCAGCATTCCTCAGAGCCTTTAAGAATTCATACTCGAGCTGCAGATGATGCGAGTCCAGTGCCACTCTGTTCATCCTTTCATGTTGCTAGAATTGACATCGTTACTCATTGATGATTAATAGAATTATAACTAAATAATGACAAACCTACAACAAAATACTCCCAAATAAAGCATGATTTTGACAATTTATTTTAATGAGCACTAACGGGCAAGAAAAGCATACTCTGCGAGGTAATTATTCGATATCTATTTTTCAATATGCTTGAGTGATCTCCCTATCAAAGTCTCTCCTTTTTCTACTTCTGTTTATCTAAAAAAAACAGGAAGCCGATATTACTTCGGCTCCCTGCAAAATTGAACTTAAGATTTATTCAAATCAAACTGGCCCTGATGCTTATTGAATAAGCTTGTGCAGCTCTGAAACGCTAGCTGTGTACTGCGGCTTGAATTCGCTGGATGCCATATAACCGGCTACGCTGGACAAGAATTGTCTTCCTTCCGGTGTTTCGCCTGCTTTACTGGCGTCGAGAGCGCAGACCAGCAGATTACCAGCTCCTACTCGGCACTCAAACAGGAACCCCAGCTTATGATTACGCTCAAAGTTGTCGATTGTCTGCACAATTGGGCTCCATTCCCGGTCGGTTCCGTCCAGGATAATTGATTTTGAGTTCTCGATGATACTCCACCAAGGGTACGTGGAATATTGTTCGCACGGGAAATCACGGAACACAGGATGGCTGTTGTCGATCAGAAGCCCCATGGTACCAACAGGTACCGGGCGGTTCATGCTCTCAGAGATGGAGCGGAACATCGGGTAGCACCAGAAATCCGTACAATAGAAGCCTTCAACAGCGTTATGAAGAGACTCAGGTTTCGGCATAAGCAGCACGTTGTCACCTTGCTCCAGCAACGCAAGCGCCTCGTCGGAAAGCTCTTCGAAAATGCGGATGCCGTCCAGCCCGGAACCGCTTTTCTCTGGATATACCCACAGGTCGTAGGATTTACGGATATCTGATCCCGCAATTCTCAGAGTAAGTACAGCTTTGGTCATCTTCTGGATGGCAGGAAGATCAATGGCCAGCTGGCAGATATCGATGTAATTCGTACCCGCCGGGATGTTAACTTCACTTGAGCCTTCGGCCAGCGTTCTGCCGTCTGCGGTCAACTCCCATTGCAGCACAAGGGAATCTGGTGTTCCGGACCGGAACCATCTCAGCTCGACGCTGGCGCTGAAGACTTCTCCGGAGACATAATTGTATTTCGGGAATCTTGCCAACAGGACTGCATCGCTACAGAAGGTGCGCCATTCCTCTGGTGTAATCATTCCTTTGGAGTCCATAAATGCATCAAGAATACCTACCAAGGCTGTTCCCTGTCCGCTGAAATCCTGCAGATCCAGCAGCTGGAATCCGGCAAGTCTCCGGGTGCGGAAAGCGGCCTCAAGCTCTTCTTTGTAACAAGCTGCCGCCAGCTGTCCAGAAGCCTCGAAATATTTGCCCGCGAGATGCCCCAGGCCATTGCTTTCCAGCCGTTCTTGGAAAACTTTGAAATTCCCAGCTTTGAGCGGTCCTGTATATTTGCTGATTTCCTCATAATTCGGATAGGTCGCGTATTGCCCGATCTCATGCGAGATCACAGGAATATGCGGAATCCATTCTCCGGACGTGTCTCCGACCTGCACCGTCTTGGCTTCGGTACCATACTGAATTTGGACAGTACCTCCAGCTTCTGCTATCTCCCCGCTCTGCAGGGACGGAGGAACGAACTGGTCGTCATAATCCTTCATCGTACCCGGCAGTGCGGTCTGGACATGACCAAGTGGTGCGTCGCACATCGCATAAGAGCCTCTGAACAGACGATCCTTCGAGAAACGCACTCCGCAGAAGAAATCTTCATGCTCCAGAATTTCCGGTACCCATTGGTGGTTGTTCGAGCCTTGAGTGTACAGGGGTCTGTCGTCGAATGCTTTATAGTCTTTGAGAATGGAATCGATCTTGGTTCTGCTGCCCCACAGCTCGTTACCGAGAGACATCATCACGAATGACGGATGATTGCCGAACGCTTTCAGAATTTCATATCCTTCGCTGACCAGATAGTCTTGTTCCGCCTGGTTATGACCCTCATCGGTTGGTTCCGTAATCGTTCCCCAGAACGGCAGCTCCGGCTCCATATAGATCCCGAGCATATCGGCAGCGGTAAAGGCCGCTTCCGGCGGACAGCAGGTGTGGAACCGGTAATGGTTGATACCATAAGATTTGGAAATCCCCAGGATTCTAAGCCATTCCTCTACGTCAGTCGGGGCATAGCCGGTCAATGGGAAGATCAGTCCGTCATGTTTGCCGCGAAGAAAAGTCTTCTCCCCGTTGATCGTGAATTTATCGCCGTCCGTCTTGAACTCCCTTAAGCCGAAGAACGACTCATGCAATTCGTCGGTTCCGCCTTCTCCATCCTTCAGGAGGATGTTAAGGTTATAGAGATTGGGTGCGTTTTCACTCCAAGGAAGCGCATCCAAACCTAACGCATAGTCGATCGTAAAGTTCCCCGGCGAGATTGTGAATTCCTGCTCAGCCACCGAATGGGCTGCCTGGCTATTAAAACTGGAAGCTGATACAGCAATCGTTGTTGCAGCCGTTCCTTCCAGTGTTCCTGTGATTCGGACAGAACGTTCGGACAGATTCGGATCGAGCCGAATTCCGCTCAAATAGGACTTGCCGTAGAACTGAAGCTCGATGCGTCCGGTGATTCCGTTCCAGTTGGTCTGAGTGTCCGGTGAAGTCATATGTCCGCCTTTGGTCGGATATCCAGTATTGTCGACCCGGACGGTGAGTGTCTGACTGCCAGACTGAAGCTTCCCTGTCAAATCATATACATGCGCGGTATTCAGGCTGTCACGGCTGCCAATTTCTAGGCCGTTCAGCCAAAGTGTCGTAAGCCTGGTGCGCTCCAAATATAAGAAACAAGTCTTTCCTGCGAGTTCTTCTGGAACTACTACTTCCTTCGAATACCAAGCTGACCCTTCGAACAGGTATTCATCTGTCAGGGCGCTGACCAGAACCTCTTCGTTCTTCGGTCCCTTGCGGGCATGTGATGTCGTTCCCGGCAATGTAATGACATCGGAAAAAGGCAGCTGTAGTCCCTGTTTCTCTTTATCTAATTGCAATTTCCACTCGCCTATAAGGCTAATCTTTGTCTGCAAATCTTTCACTCCTAATCATGGTAATCTATGCAACCCTATGTTGTTGCTCCTGATCTTTGGTTCCCCATTACTTTCTCCTTGAACATAGCTGTTTCCTGCTTCACCCATCTTACTTCTCAGCTTCTTTAGCTATATAGATTGAACTTAAGATCCTTCTATTTTGGATTATAGTCGTAACTGCGGAGAATGTTTGGACTTCCGGCCGCTGTTGTCGTAAGAATTTCTTGATTTTAACTGCTCTTAGCGGTAGAAATCCGAAGACTGCTTATGCTTTCGATGCTAGCTTTCCTTCGGAAAGCTTTCAGGCGGACGCTACCGCTCCGTAAGTATCCAAAATCCCCCTCCCTCCTTTTCCTTATCTCAAGTTTATAAGTTCAATCTATATAGTGGTTCTTTCACGAGACAATAAATGCATATTATATTACATTTAATGGATGGTAGTTTAACGATACACTAAGTTGTAAGCGCTATCAAATACGTCAATGGAGGTGTTTGTTTCTGTGTATGCCCGAATCATCACCCTAATGAACAATCTGCGGCTCAGGACGAAGCTGTTCTTGTCTTTTGGCTGTGTCGCCCTAATTCCGGTGTTGATTGTTGGGGTATTTCTGACGAGTGAACTGCGGAATATGGCGATGGACAATGCTCTGGAGCAAATTACTGCCAATGTGGACCGGGTGAAAAAACGGACCGGCGAATTGCTGGGTGTCCCGCTCGACATTGCTTACCGGCTGTCCAATGACAGCCGACTGGAGGAAGCTGCCAACCACCGCTACGAGTCGGTCTATGATGTTGTGAAGGCTTATTGGGACTATCCTGACTTTCGTGATTTTATCCGCCTGTACAAAGAGATCTCCAGCATCCGCCTGTATATCAATAACCCCACGATTCTTGACAACTGGGAGTTTCTGCAGGCGGATGAAACGGTCACACAAGAGCAGTGGTATCAAACCGCTATCGCCAAAAAAGGCCTGGTCTGCTGGAATTATATCCGTGACAACCGCAACGGCCAGTATTATCTCAGTCTGATCCGCAAAGTAGATTTTCTGAAGCAGCGTACCGCCGGAGTTTTAGTTGTAAATGTGAATACAGACGAACTTAATGCCATCCTCAATCAGGAGACTTTTGAAACCATAATAGTAGATGAGAACGACAATATAGTAGCCTCCAACCGTGCAGATACGCTGGGCAAATCGCTGGATGATATTAACTTCAGCCCTGTATCTGCCGCCACCGCCGGACAAGGTCCCTATGATATAACGATTGATGGCAACCCTTTCAAAATGCTGATTGATGATTGGCATCCAGGGGGAAGCCTGAACAGTCTGCGCATCATCTCCATCTTTTCCGTTGAAAGTATCGTGAGCGAACCCAACCGGATTATCTCACTGGCTTCCTCTGTCATTATTTCTGCATTACTGATGGCTATTCTGCTTATCTATTATTTCTCCCGGCTGCTCACCGGACGGATGCTGCACTTAAGCAAGCATATATCCAAGGTCGCTTCCGGTAATCTGGGTGCTACGCTGGTAATTGACGGTAAAGATGAAATCGGCCAGCTGGCGAGACAGTTCAATCATATGGTGCGGAATATTAACGACCTCATGAGCGAGGTACAGGAATCCAACCGGCAAAAAAATGCAATCGAGCTGAAGCAGAATGAGATTAAATTCAAAATGATGGCCAGCCAGATCAACCCCCATTTTCTGTTCAATGCTCTGGAATCAATCCGTATGAAAGCACTAGTCAGGGGCCAGTCTGATATATCCCAGGTCGTGCGGCTGCTCGGTAAAATGATGCGCAAAAACCTGGAGGTCGGCAATGGGATGATCAGTCTGCACAGTGAGCTGGAGACCGTAAACTGCTACCTGGTCATTCAGAAATTCCGCTATGATGATAGGCTCGCTTATGAGCTTCAGGTGGACCCCAAGGCTCACAGTATTCAGATTCCGCCGCTGATCATTCAGCCCCTGGTGGAGAATTGTGTGATCCACGGGCTGGAGAACCGGATTGACGGCGGTATGGTCCGGGTGGATATCCGCATAGAAGACAAACAGCTCAAGGTGCAGGTATCCGACAATGGCATAGGTATTTCCAAAGAACGGATGCAAGAAATCCGGCAGATGCTGGAGAACAAGGATGACTATGAAACCAATAATATCGGGATGCGCAATATTCATTTGCGGCTTCAGTTAACCTACGGCCCGGAATGCGGACTTACCCTGTCCAGTCAAACCGGATTCGGAACGCAGATCAGTTTTTCCATCCCCCTGAGGAGTGATTCTTATGTATAGTGTGTTGATTGTGGATGATGAGCTGGCAATCCGTGAGGGACTTACTGCTCTGCTGGACTGGGAGAGCTGTGGATATCAGATTATAGATACAGCGGCGAACGCCATAGAAGCCAAGTATAAATATGAACTCTATAGTCCTGATCTAATGATTGTAGATATCCGGATGCCCGGCAGAGATGGTCTGGAGCTCATTAAAGAGCTGCGGGAAAACGATCCGGAGTTGCACATCATTATCCTCAGCGGTTATGCCGATTTCGACTATGCTAAGCGTGCGCTGGCTTTTGGCATTGATAACTATTTACTTAAGCCGGTAGATGAATTGGAATTGCAGTTATATCTGGCAAAACTGTCCGCAGAGCTGGATGCGCGGAGCGCCCATCGCAAGAATCATGCCGCCGCAAAGGTGTGGAGCCGCGAAATGCTGGTTCAATCCCTGCTGATGGAGAACAGCCCGCAGATGCTGCCTTCAATGGAGGCATCCATCCATGAAGCAGGACTGCTATGGGATTCCTATCAGGTAGTCCTGATCCGGCTGCTGCTCCAGGACAATGCGGACAACGGGCCTTCAACGGCCGTTAAAGCCAGACTTGCAGCAAGCTTTGATGAACAGGCGTGGGGGATTGTCTTCTCGCTGGACTCCTATTTGGGGGTTCTGCTGCAGCCCTCTTATCAGAAGGAGCTTGTACGCAAATTAATGGTCCAGAATATACTGCAAGCCGTAACTGCCCATGGGCTTGAATGCATCATCACCGCGGGTGATATGGTGGATACCCTGGAGGAGCTTCACGTCTCCCACCAAACCGCACTGGTACGGATGAAGGAGCATTTTTTCTACGACGAGTCAGGTATGATTGGACCGGATTCCCTGAAGCTGAAGAAAGTACTCAAGGTCAGATCAGAGGAAGTGGAATGCAGGCTTGATGCTGTGGTGGAGCGCCTGTATTTCGCCATGGAAATCGGCAGCTTCGATGTACTCCCTTCCTTAATCCAGGAAACCGGTGAACTGATGATCGCCGCCAGTTACTCCGAGATGGCTGTGAAATCACACTATGTACGAATGGTCACGCATTTGATCAACAAACTCTCGCTCCAATACAGTGAGCTGGCTTTGCAGCACAACCGGATGGATGAGCAAATCCAGCAAATCTATAAACATACCTCCCTGCCCCAGCTGTATCGCTACATCACTACTATGCTGGAGCAGCATGCAGGCGGAATTACCCGAGACGATATGGACGTCTTAATGAAGCGAATGCTAGACCTTATTCACCGCCATTACAATGAGAACCTGAAACTCGAAACGCTGGCGGATGTGTTTACTTACAGCAGCGCGTACCTGGGCAAGCTTTTCAAAAACAGTACAGGCCTTTCCTTCAATAGCTATCTGGACAAGGTCCGCATTGAGAAAGCCAAGGAGCTGCTGGATCAGGGCTGGAAAATCCATCAGGCCGCAAGCGAAGTCGGCTTCAGCGATGTGGATTATTTTCGGGAAAAGTTCAAAAAAGTTGAAGGTATCTCTCCTTCCGTCTACCGCAGAAGAAACTCTATGTGAGCGTACAATTTCAGAAAGCGCTTACGAAAAGGGCTGATTTCCCCCTGTTTTTTATAGAAAATGTTCGGGTGTTTCCCTGATTTCCTGTAGCTTATGATAATGCCATATCGAAGGAGGGACATAAATGAAAGCGATTACCACCAAAGTGAAGCCGGAGCCGAAGAAGCCTGCCTCACGCTTTTGGCTAACGTTCCTACAGCAGAAATATCTCTATATGATGGCCATCCCGTTTGTGCTCTGGGCATTTGTATTTAACTATCTTCCGTTATGGGGATGGACTATGGCCTTTCAAAAATATAAACCCGGCAAATCCTTTTTCGAGCAGAAATGGGTCGGGCTACAGTACTTCAGGGAGCTTTTCCAGGATGAGCAATTCTTCAATGCGCTGCGCAATACGCTCGCTATGAGTATCATGGGCCTGCTTGCCGGATTCATCATTCCCATCATATTCGCCATCCTTCTGAATGAGTTGCGGCTGCAGATTCTGAAACGCTTCGTACAGACGGTCTCTTATCTTCCCCACTTCGTATCCTGGGTAGTTGCCGCCGGGATTATCAGCAAGATGCTCTCTACCGACAACGGTGCGGTGAACGATCTGCTGATGGGCCTCCATCTTATCAGTGAACCCATTCAATTTATGGCCAAAGGCCATTTCTTCTGGGGGATTGTCACGGCTTCGGATGTCTGGAAGGAAACAGGCTGGAACACGATTATCTATCTAGCAGCCATTTCGGGCATAGGCCCGGAGCTGTATGAAGCTGCAAGGGTGGATGGTGCGAGCCGGTTGCAGCAGGTGAGAAACATTACACTGCCCGGCATCCGGACTACAATCGTTATACTGCTTATTATTTCAATCGGGCATTTAATCAGTATAGGTTTCGAGAAGCAGTTCCTGCTAGGAAATAATCTGGTGCGCGACTTCTCGCAGACATTGGATCTATATGCACTGAACTATGGGCTGGGCATGGGACGTTTCTCTTTCGGCACTTCTATTAACATCTTCAACTCTGTGGTGAGTGTGATTCTGCTATTTGTCGCCAATGGAATTTTCAAAAAAATAACGAAGGAAAGCATCATATAGGAGGCCCTTATGCTGAACAATAAAATGGCCGCTGCGTCTTGGTCGGACCGCATCTTTGATTTGGTAGTCTATGTTGCGATTACTGTGGTGACTATAGCCACGTTATATCCTTTTCTGAATGTGCTGGCGATTTCCTTCAATGACTCCACAGACAGCATCAAAGGCGGGATTACGGTTTTCCCCCGTGTGTTCACCTTCAAGAACTATGAGACGATCTTTGCCTATTCCGGGTTGATGACCGGACTTAAAATTTCTGTCCTGCGCACCGTCATCGGCACGATCCTCGGGCTAGTCAGTGCCTCCATGCTGGCCTTCACCCTGAGCCGGGTGGACTTTCAGGCCCGCAAATTTGTCTCCACATTTCTGGCGCTTACTATGTACGTCTCGGGCGGACTGATCCCCATCTACATCCTGATCAAAAATCTGCATATGATGGGGACCTTCGGCGTCTATGTCCTCCCCAGTCTCGTAAGTGCATTTAATGTCTTCGTCATCCGTTCCTTCATCGATGGCCTCCCTTACGCCCTGCAGGAATCCGCTAAGCTGGACGGGGCCAACGACTTCACAATTTACTGGCGGGTCATTCTCCCGCTAACCAAACCGGCCTTAGCAACCATCGCCCTGTTCCTGGCTGTCGGCCAGTGGAATTCCTGGTTAGATACCTACCTCTATAACGGTTCCAAGGATGAGTTGACCACCCTGCAGTTTGAGCTGATGAAGGTCATCCAGAGCACGACGACCAATGCGGATAATTTCCGCGGCCGCAATATGACCGAGGTTATGGCGCAAATCTCCCCGGAATCGGTCAAAATGGCGATCACGATCGTCGTCACTGTACCTATTCTGGTCGTCTATCCGTTTCTGCAGCGCTATTTCGTCAAAGGCATGACTTTGGGTTCGGTAAAAAGCTAGTCCGTCTCCGGTATCGGCAGGCTTAGCCTGTGTATACAATACATTTTGTGACCAGAAAAAGGGAGGTTTTCTATTCATGACAAGAAAGACAGCGAAACCGTACGTCGTGTTGATGGTCTTGACCTTGCTCCTCAGTGTGCTGGCAGGCTGCGGCGGCTCGAACAATACCAAGAATACGGCAGAGAATACCGGAGGCACTAAGGCTACAAATGGTGGCAGCGCCACCGCAGAGGCTACGGCGAAAGCCGAAGATTTAAGTCCGCTTACACTCTCCTTCTTCGCGGAGGACCCGAATCCGAACTGGAACAATATGAAAGACGAAGTCAGTAAAGTACTTACTGAGAAAACAGGTGTCACCCTCGATGCGGAATTTGCTGTCGGTGACCCGCAGCAAAAAATCGCATTGATCGCAGCCGGCGGCGAATATCCGGATATTATTTCCGCCAAAGCGGATATCCGCAAGCTTGTCGATGCCGGAGCAGTCATCGATCTGACCGAATTAATTGATAAATATGCTCCCAACATCAAACGTGTGCTCGGCGACAACCTCGCCCGGGCCAAGTATACCAATGAAGACCAGTCCATCTATGCCATTCCGACCTGGGCAGCAGTGGATGAGAAGAAATTCGTGGCCGGGGGCGGGTTCGAACTGCAGCACCGTGTGGTGAAAGAAGCCGGATATCCGGAAATCAGAACGGTTGCCGATTATGAGAATGTGATCAAAGCCTATCTGGAGAAGCATCCGACCGATGAGAACGGCAACAAAAACATTGGGGTTTCCCTAAACGCAGATGACTGGCATATGTACATTTCCGTCACCAACCCTGCGGTTGCCACGACAGGCGGCTCGGATGACGGGGAATATTACGTCGATCAGGAGACACATGAGGCCATCTACCACTTCCGCCGTCCAGAGGAGAAAGAATATTTCCGCTGGCTGAACCATATGAATGACATCGGCCTGCTCGATAAGGAAAGCTTCGTCCAGAAGTATGACCAATACAAAGCTAAAGTAGCTACCGGACGGGTGCTCGGCCTGATTGACCAGGATTGGGACTACAACGACGCCCAGCAGGCACTCAAGACGGCAGGCAAATTCGATCAGACCTATGGCCATTATCCGGTAACGCTGACGAAAGAATATAAGGAAACCAGCTTCTGGCCTACCGGCTTTATGGGTGGTTACGGCATCTCGATCTCCAGCACGAATCCAGATCCGGTCCGTACGATTAAGTTCCTGGATTACCTCGCTTCCGACGAAGGGCAAATCCTGAACAACTGGGGAATTGAAGGCAAGCATTATGTAGTGGAAAACGGCAAACGCGTCATTCCTGCAGAAGTTCAGGACCGGATTAACAACGACAATACGGCGTTCACTAAAGAATCCGGACTTGGCTTCTACTGGAATATGATGGTACACTACGGTGATGGCGCCAAGGACTCAACCGGGAACTATTACACTAGAAATTTCCCGGAACAGCTTGTATTGGGATACAGCGATATTGAAAAAGAAACCTTGGCCGCTTACAAGGCTACCACCTGGAAGGATTTGTTCCCGAAAGAAGAAGAATTCACGGAAA
Source organism: Paenibacillus sp. IHBB 3054 (assembly GCF_051594305.1). Taxonomy (NCBI): domain Bacteria; kingdom Bacillati; phylum Bacillota; class Bacilli; order Caryophanales; family Paenibacillaceae; genus Paenibacillus; species Paenibacillus sp. IHBB 3054. Next base: position 81,712 of record NZ_JBOFBG010000004.1, read on the forward strand.
AAGCTTATGGAGCGGCATGGAATATCGCGATTCCGGGCGAAGATGAAGTCTCCATTCTGGGTAACAAAATGAGGGATATTACGTGGAAACGCATTCCCCAGGCCATCCTGGCGAAACCGGCCGAATTCGATAAAATCTGGGATGCCTACATGGCTGAACTGGATAAAGCCGGCGTTGAGAAAATGGAAAAAGGCTATACCAAATACGTTCAGGACCGTGTAGCCTTATGGAGCAGTAAATAAGGGTATTATGTGTAGATAACGACAGGGGTGTCCCAAGCAGTCATTTATGGCTGAGGGTCACCCCTATTCGATTAAAGCAGGTGAATGGGTTCCTCACTTCGTTTACATCCACCAATATAAATATTATAATATAAATCGTGTGCATCAAAGTGTGTTTTAGTATGAGATTAAGGAGATATTTATGGAAACGAAATGGCGTAAGTTCATCTCTGCAGGAACCATTCTATACACCATTTTAATTTTGTATTTTATATTCTTTGCTTTTAACAGATTAGAGAATGCAACGGGCCAATCTGGATACACATTTATACTTGTTCCAGAAACCATTCCGCTTCGTTTTCCAAAACTGACTTTTTCATGGGTATATGATTTTGGCAATATTGCTGCCTTTATCCCTTTCGGCATACTTTTCCCCCTGTTGTATCGTGTCAGATTCAGGAAGTTCATTTCTTTGTTTGTCTTGGCGATTCTCGTTCTGGAAACGTTGCAGGCTTTAACTTATCTCGGCAGCTTTGATGTAGATGATGTAATATCCAATACATTAGGTGGCGCGATAGGATTTTTCGCATACAAGGTTGGATTTTCTCCGAAAATCACTTATAAAAAGCTCATGGTTGCAGCTTTGTCAGTTGTTCTATTTTTTATAGGGATAATTATGATCTCTGAAACTGTCAATTATGCTTTAGTGAAACAAGAAGCCCCTATCCGAGCTCTACATGAACTGAAGGAAGTTACAGGTAATATTCCTATGACCGGGAACCTTCCAACTTTCACTGTAGCAGGCAAGAGAATTGAACCTGAATTTAACTTGTATAGCAGTGATGGCGACAAAGATAAAAAGTACACCTATATCCTGGGGAACAAAATGGATGTAAAGTTCTATTCCAATTATGGCATTCAGGACAATGGAGATTCTAAGGGTGCGGTCACTGTAATGGCAGATGGGAACATGGTGGCTCAATACAATGATGAATATAGTAAAGAAGCCGAACCTCTGGAGATACCCTTTGATAAAATCAACGAAATTACGATTATAGTTTCCGGCAATGCTAAACTGTGGGATGTTGGAATTACAGAAATGAAGCATTGGTGGGAATGAATGTAGAGAAGGACCACTGAATATGTCAGTGGCCCTTTTTTTATATTTATTGCTTCGATCTGTCCGGACCAAACACAAGATTGGCAGACAGCTTGGCAAGCTCAATCACACGCATGACTCTCTCGCTATGTTCGAGCCTATCCGTAACCTTTTCCATATCCATTTCATTTATCATACGGTCAAAGGCGATGAATTCATCATACATCCGGTGGGGATGATCTTTACGATCTACCCGGATGGGTTGCTCCTTATTGGGAACATAATCAAAGCAATCTATACTGTTAGTCGAGCCTGTCAGGCGGATATATCCTTTATTGCCTTGAATGTTAACCGCACTAGGGGCTGTGCTGTCTTTTGAACCTATGCAGACACATTTGAATTCACCGTAATCAAGCATCAGAATGCCTGAAGTATCAATCCCACGCTCCATGTTCGCAAAGTACTCCACCTTCTCCGGGCTTCCGAAGAGGCCTATCGCCAAATGAATATTATAAATATTGATATCCACCAACGCTCCCCCAGACAGTTCCGGGTTAAAGGCGGGCAGCACCTCTCCTGCTTTGAAGGCATCATAGCGGGATGAATATTGGGAATAGTTGCATTCCACGATTTTGAGCTCACCCAGTTTGGGCAGAAATTCCTTCATGCTTAGATAGTTTTTTAAATATTGATTCGTGATGGCTTCTACCAGTATTAATCCACTATGAAGTGCAATCTCTTTCAACTCCAGAAATTCACCCAAGTTGGATGTGAACGGCTTCTCACAAATGACATGCTTGCCTCTCAGTAAAGCTTCTTTCGCATAGGAATAATGCAGATGATTGGGCAGCCCGATATAGACCGTATCCACTTCATCACTCCCAAGCATCTCAGCATAATTGCAGAAGATCTGAGAGATTCCATATTGGCTTTGCAGAGTCAGCAATTTTTCCTGATGGTCAGGTTTTGAACAGATGGCCTGCAATGAAATAGTAGGAATATCACGAACAAAACTTAATAACTCCATTACTATGTTGCCGGCTCCCACGATTCCTAATTTCATTCTAGCTGCACCCCTCTATCCCATTCTCGATGATCTCCATAACGGCAATCGTTTCTTCATCCTCTATCGTCTTATCTTTGCCCTGCACGATGGCTTGATACATATCGTCATATACCCGGGCATAGTCCCCCTTCTCAGAGACGACTTTTTCTTCATGATATTGGCCTGCATCATCCAGATAAGTCAGGGTACCATAATGCTCCGGCAAATCAATGCCAAAATCAGCATGTCCCTTAGGCAAATAAAATAATTTCAGGTGTTCTTCCTGGCGGTCCTGCGTTTGTTTAACGAATACGCCCTTTTTTCCGTATACAACAAAACTGGGCCGCGCCTTCAAGCGGAAGAAGCTCGATTTAACCGATACCTTGAGTGAGGAATAATAGAAATCCAGATCAAAGTAATCATTCATTCTGCCGCTTCCCAGCAGTTGACGAACATCGTAATGTATATATTCCGGTTCCCCAAAGTAGGCTAAGACCTGATCAATGGTGTGAACCCCATGTCCGTATAAGTAACTGTTATTTTTGGAGTAATGCGTAACTGAATTTGGGGTCTCAGGGCGATAATAATCGTAATGCATCTCCACCTCCAGCAAATCACCCAGTTTACCTGATTCGATAACCTTCTTGGTCGTGAGGAAGTCTGAATCGTAACGTCTATTCTGATAACATTGGAGTACCAGATTTTTCTCTTTGGCGTATTGGAAGATGGACACTGCTGCTTCTTTGGTTGGCATAAAAGGTTTTTCGACAAGCACATTCTTCCCGTGGTCAAGCGCCATTTTGGCATAAGCATAATGCGAATCAATATGTGTACAGATCACGATCAACTGAATCTCTTCATCGTTCATTAACGTTTCAAGTTCATCAGTGTAAAGGACACCAGGCGCTTTCTCCCACTCTCCTTTATCCGGATTACGGGCGTAGATCGTCTTCACCTTCAAATTTTCCCGGTTTAATGAAAAAGGCAGATGATAACGGTTCGTGCTTTTGCCATTCCCGATATACCCGATCGTAAGCATATGAATTCCCCCTCAGGTCTTTTTCATTTATTATAGAAGAACTCAGTCTAACGTAAAGGCTCAGCCGGCAAAACGGTACATTCCACCAATTCCTTGGTTAGATTCCGGTTTTTTTTGAACAAAATGTTTATAGGAGTGAACCTGTTGAAAATATTGACCCAATTATCGGAAATGCATAACTTTACACCAAACGAAAAAAGTATCGCTGCCTATATTCTGATGCATAAAGAAAGCATACTGCATTTAAATATTCAGGAGCTTGCAAAGGCTACCTATACGTCGCATTCAGCGGTCAATCGCTTAACCCATAAACTTGGGCTGTCCGGATTTAAAGAGTTCATCATTAAACTTGCCCGGGAATTCCAGCAATATACCCAGAACATTTCCAGCGTCGACCCTAATTATCCGTTTAGTGATGAGGAATCTCCACTTCAAGTGGCGAAAGAAATTGCTGAATTGATGAAGGAAACGATCGACAAAACCTTTGCCTACATGGATGATAATTTGCTGTCCCAAACAGCCATGATGCTGGACCAAGCCAAAAGGATCTTTATCTATGCCTTGGGCGATTCTCAAATCCGCGCGAAGAGTTTTCAGAATAAAATGATTAAAATCAACAAATATGTAGTGATCGCTACTGAGCTGTACGAATGGGCGTATCATACCGTTAATTTGACGGAAGAGGATTGCGCGATTTTCTTGACTTACCACGGAAAGTCACCGATTTATGTAAGGGCTGCTCAGCACTTCAGACGTGAACAGATCCCTTTTATCACCATCACAGCTACCAGTCAAAGTGAACTGGCAAAACTCAGTACGCTCTGTATTCAAGTGCCAAATGACGAAGTAAAACATGCCAAGATCGGAACCTTTTCCTCGCAAATAGCATTTGAATACGTTCTTAACGTGATATACTCCTGTATCTATAAAATTTCTTATTCAATAAACAGGGAATCCGCAGTCCAATCGCTGAAAAGCACCTACATTAATGAAATGATGAATGACTTATAATGCCACCGTCTTCCATTTCCCTGGATTCGTGTCATCCGGTATCAAATGCTTAATAATGTCATGATAGTGGTTTGCTTTGTCTTCCATATATTTGGCTCTTCGTTTCGCTTCTTCCAGCTGTTCCATTGCAGCAGCTTTATATTTCACAATGATCTGATAACGTTCTTGAATGGTAGAATCCCCTACCAGGCACAGATCTACATAGGTCTTGATGTCTCCTAATGACATCCCGGATTGTTTAAGGTATTTTATACCGGTTAACCAATTTAAGGATTCTTCATCAAAAAGACGGTTGTTGTTCTTATCACGCTGCACATTTGGAACTAATCCCTTATCCGAATAGTAACGGACGGTATGTTCGGTCAGATCCAGCAGCACCGCTACTTCTTTCACTGTATACATTTATAATCTCTCCCCGGGAAAAATAATTTAAATCTTCGAAAACGATTGACTTCGAGTTACTCGAAGGCGTTAGGCTTATATTATCCAGTCGTCGTGCTGGAGTTATAAATTGATATATTGGAGGATTTCATATGCAAAAAGTAATGTTGAACAATGGTGTGGAGATGCCGATACTCGGCTTTGGCGTGTATCAGATCCAGGATGCTAATGAATGTGAACAAAGCGTTTATGACGCGCTTATGGCAGGTTATCGCCTGATAGATACTGCTGCCGCCTATCAGAATGAGCAAGCTGTTGGCAGAGCCATCAAACGCAGCGGCGTGCCTAGAGAAGATATCTTTATTACTACAAAACTCTGGATTCAGGATGCCGGTTACGGAAGCACTAAGAAGGCATTTGCTAAATCACTGGAAAGATTGCAGTTAGATGTTCTGGATCTTTATTTAATCCACCAGCCATTTGGTGATGTATATGGTTCTTGGCGTGCTATGGAAGAATTGTATCGTGAAGGTAAGATCAAAGCAATCGGAGTCAGCAACTTCCAAATGGACCGCCTGACTGATTTGATGGTTCATCATGAAGTAACTCCTGCTGTAAACCAGATTGAAACGCATCCCTTCTGCCAGCAAATCGAAAGCGGCAGCTTTATGAAAGACAACAATGTTCAGATCGAATCCTGGGGGCCTTTCGCTGAAGGCAGAAATAACATGTTCCAGAATGAAGTATTAGTGTCACTGGCTGAAAAGTATAATAAGTCCGTTGCTCAGGTGATTTTACGCTGGTTGACACAAAGAGGTGTGGTTGTGATTCCAAAGTCTGTCCATAAAGAAAGAATCGTCGAAAACTTCAACATCTTTGACTTTGAAATAAGTCCAGAAGATATGGAGTCCATTGCTTCGTTAGATACGAAGAAGAGCGTGTTCTTTTCTCATAACGACCCTGAAATCGTGAAAGGTCTCGCTAACGTTAAACTTGATATATAATGCTCATTGCAGCAGCGAAAAGTTAATCAACAAAAGCGAACCAGCAGCACTGTAGCTGCCGGTTCGCTTTTTATTACGCCTTAAAGGGATCGTACATAGGTGTTTGAGGAAACCGTTGCATGACCCCCTATTTGTCTTCTTATTCGGGTTTGTTCACTCCTAGGCTGCGGCGGACTTCCATCCCTGGTGTTTCAGCCAACTTTACAACCAGATCGGCAACACTTTTACAAGATACGATTCCACCTTTGAAAGGCTCGCCTTTCTGTGTCGTTTCGTAGTCAATTTCATCTTTATGGGTAAACCAGGCGGGTCTCAAGATCGTGTAATCCAAATCTGATGCTTCAACGACCCCGGCCGAATTCCGGTAGGGATCTAATATACTGCGGTATGTCTGTCCCGGTACTTCATCATAAATCCCCATAGAGCTGATAAAAAGAAGACGTTTGAGCTCTGCCCTACCCATTGCTTCCACAATGGTTTTGGCCATCCGTTCCAAATCCCCAGCCAGATTGGCATAAACCACGTCTTGTCCGGTCATCGCATCTATTAATGTTTCTATATTCAATACATCACCTTCGATGATGCGAACACGATTTGGATCGATGTTGCCCAGTCTGCGGGGGTTACGCAGATAAAGTGTCAGCTCGGCATCCGTGTTCTGTAAAAACAACTCAATCGCATGTCGTGCGATTTGGCCATTTGCGCCTAGAATGAGTACTTTCCTCAACTGCAAGGCCCCCCTTTTAATCCGAGATTTCGTTATCAGACTGCTCAGCAGATCTTCTTAGTGTTTTTTCTCTTTTTCCTATAGTTTGCTCATACCTTGAAATCTTAGAATCCAGGCGTTCCAGCGTTTTTTTCATGACTTCCATTCTTATCGCGAGCTGCTTGCGTTCCTCGATTAATAGATCTTTTCTGGCCTCGGCGGATTCATCACCCTGGTTAAACAAATCGACATATTCAATCAATACTTCAATCGAGAGACCGGCATGTCGCATACAGATGATAAACTCAACCCATTTGCAGTCTTCTTCCGTATAATCTCTGTTACCGCTTTTGTTACGATTCACATGAGGAATCAGCCCAATCCGTTCATAATAACGGAGTGTATCCTGAGAAACATCAAATTTCTCTGCAACCTGCTTAATGGCCAACGCCATACTCGCTTCACCTCCCGGTTTAGATCCAATTATTAAATTGCATGAAACTTAGTCCATTTTCCACTTATATAGCGTCGCAGGAAAATGATTGACTTGATAATCCAGTCTATAAACATTGCAATCCATGTGCCGAACATTCCCATTTCGAAATAGATGCCCAGCAGATAGGCTAAGGCAATCCGGCAGAAAAACATGGACAACATCGCAACAATCATCGGGAATTGGGCATCCCCTGAGGCACGGAAGGTGACAGGTAAGGTGTAACCCAGCGGCCAAATGAAAAGTGCAACAGCTCCATGCCACCAAACGATTTGTGTGGTGAGTGAGGTTGCCGACTCCGATAATCCATAAATATTTAATATGACCGGAAGTAAAGCAAGCACGATTGCACAGCTGAACACATGTGCCACATACACAATACCCATAACCTTTTTAGTGTAATATTTAGCCTGCTCATAATCTCCTGCGCCGACACATCTGGAGATCACTACTGTTAAACCAAGACCAATCGCCATACCCGGCAGCACTTCAAACATAACAATAGTGCCTGACACCGCGTTTGCCGCAATGGCTGCCGTACCAAAGGAGGCGACAAGACTGAGCACAATAATTCTCCCCAGATAGAACAAACCATTTTCCAGTCCATAGGGAGCGCCAATGTTTAGAATTTGTTTGATCATGGGCCAGTTGAATTTATGTTTTAAGCTTTTCTTTATATAGATGGATTGTTTTGTGTTAAAAGCCAATGTAATAATAATAACTGCTGCTGCAATCCGCGAGATCAGGGTTGGTATAGCCACACCCGCAGTCCCAAAGTGAAACCCGTAAATAAGTACTGCATTTCCCGCCGCATGTGCTATGTTCATAGCCAGCATGATCATCATGGGCAGTTTGGAATTCCCCATCGTACGGAATATCGCTGCTCCGGCATTATATAACGCAAGAAACGGAATAGACAAGGCTGTAATCATCAGGTAAGTATTTGCTTCGCTCCGCACTTCAGTTGTAATCTGTCCAAACAGACCATTTAAGATAAACGGCTTGATCAGATACACAATAACCATGATGAGGATGGAAAACGCACCGACAAACCATACCAGTTGATTCGCAGCTTCCCTTGATTCTTCCATCTGCTTCCTGCCCATATACTGTCCTACTATAACTGCGCCACCGGTAGCCAGGGCTGCGAACAAGCTAATAAGCAAAGTCATGACAAAATCCACTAAAGACACGCCGGAAACGGCTGCTTCACTTACAGAGGCTACCATGATGGAATCCGCTAATCCCACCAAAAATTCTAAAAACTGCTCTATAATAAGGGGCAAAAACAATATGGATAAATCCCGGTTCGTAAATAACCTTTTTGTTGCTAAAGCTTGCTGTGCCAATTAAAGTCCTCCAACCTATAGAAGTGGCTAACCCTGCCTCATCAAGCCAGAACACAGATGCCGGTACGCCATCCTAAGCAGTTACAAGGTAGACATGTCGATGACAAAACGATAACGCACATCACTGCGGACAACACGTTCAAAGGCTTCGTCTACTTGGTCAGCAGAAATGACCTCGATTTTTGGAGCAATATCATGCTCTGCAGAGAAATCGAGCATTTCTTGAGTTTCCTGAATTCCGCCAACGAGTGAACCCGCAATGCTGCGGCGGCTCATGATTAGTGAGAATACTTGATACTTGTCAGGCTCGGTTGGTGCACCGACATTTACAAGCGTTCCGTCGATCCGAAGCATAGACAGATAGGCATCGACATTTAGATTTGAAGATACTGTGTTCAAGATGAGGTCAAAATGATTGGCCAGCTCAGTGAATGTTGCGGGATCGCTGGTTGCATAATACTGATCTGCGCCAAGCTCCAGCGACTCACTTTTCTTATTCATAGATTGGCTGAGGACGGTTACTTCAGCACCCATGGCATGTGCATATTGGACCGCCAGATGACCAAGACCTCCCATACCCACAATAGCAACCTTTTTGCCTGGGCCGGCGTTCCACTTTTTCAAAGGAGAGTAAGTGGTGATGCCTGCACATAATAGCGGGCTTGCCACATCCAAAGCCAGGCTGTCGGGGATACGGACAACGAAGTCTTCTTTGACCACGATGTTTTGGCTGTATCCGCCATAGGTCACATTACCATCGTAATCATATGAATTGTACGAGTTCACAACACCTTTCGTACAAAACTGCTCCTCACCACGTAGGCAATACTCACATTCTCCACAGGAGTCCACAAAGCAGCCGACACCCACTCGATCGCCAATATCAAATTTAGTGACCTCAGTACCCACAGCTGTTACGACTCCGGCCATTTCATGACCGGGGACCATCGGGAAGATTCCGCCGCCCCATTCATCGAAAGCATTGTGAATATCGGAGTGGCAAATGCCGCAAAATTGAATATCAATTAAGATGTCATTGGGCCGCAATTCTCTTCGCTCAATCGTTGTTTTTTCAAAAGGTGCTTTTGCACTTGGCACACTTAGTACATGAGTTCTACACATGTTTTCTTCACTCCTTAGTATCTGATATAACCTCTATAAATAATGAATTCCAACACAATAATGTATCGCTGTTTATTATTATACAAGACGCTATGTTACTTACAATTGTTAATTGAACGCAATTTGTATATTAGTAGACATACGGATCAAAATTGTTAATTATCTTTCGTTGTTTCTATATAAGTTGAACTTTAGATTTACCGATCCGGCATAGATCGCAACTGCGGTGAATGTTTGGACTTCCGGCCGCTGTTGTCTATAGATTTCTTGATTTATACCGCTCTTAGCGGTTGAAATCCGCAGACAAAGGCGGTCGCTATCGCTCCTACAGTTCCAAAATTCCCCTCCGCTGCTTTTGCCTCTAGGTAGTTCTTGTGTTCAACTTTTATAGTTAAATGTCTGCTCCGGTATACCTAGACTGATCGACAATGCCTCCTCTATTTTTTATTAGCTATAGCTACATAGAGGAGTTTACCCTCTGGAGTTAACTCCAAGTCAACACCCATTTTTCACGAGTATAATAATCCTTGATATATTAATGTACAATTGTCTATAATTATAACTAGGTTCAAGTGTTGTGTTAGTTATTACCTTAAGAAAGTCTGGTGACCATAAGATGGCTAAAATAGATCGGAGAATACTCAAGACGCAAGAAGCTTTAAAGAAAGCCATTATCGAACTAATGTCTGAAAAGAATTTTGATGATATCACCTTACAGGATCTATCCGACAGAGCAAATATCAGCCGGGGAACATTCTATCTTCATTACATGGATAAATACGATTTGCTGGACAAACTCATAGAGACCCATATTAACGAGCTGAGGGAGCGGTGTGAAGCAGCCGCTGATCTGGATTTTGTAAGCGGTTCGTTGATCTGGACGGAATACCTCGAAGACAATTACTCCTTTTTTTCAATGATGCTGGCAAGTAAAGGAGCCCCATATTTTCGCAACCGGTTCGTAGACTTTCTGATTGAAGAGTTTCGTAATGAGGTGGATGTGACGAAAGGAAAAAACCATGGGTTAAATGCAGACCTTACCGTGACATTTGTGGCCTCGGCTTATGTAGGCGTAGTGGAATGGTGGTTTTCGAATGAAATGCCGATCTCACATCAAGCATTAGCTGAACAATTGGGAACATTGCTGGAGCGAATCTGCGAATAGTTCCTAATTGCTATATAGATTGAACTTATAATTCTTCTATTTTGGGATTGGCCGTGACTACAGAGAATGTTTGGACTTCCGGCCGCTGTTAGGTTTGGATTTCCTGAATTTAACCGCGAATCGCGGTAGAAATCCAAACCTAAAGGCGGACGCTATCACTCCTCCAGTTCCAAAATTCCCCTCCGTCACTTTTCCCTAAATGTATATTCTCAAGGTCAATCAAAGGGGGTTTTGTTAATGAAAAAGCTTGTCACAATATTGGTTGCCTCCATGGTCTACTTTTGTTCTATCAGTATCCCTGTAGATGCTCAAGGTCAAGGACCCAAAGAAATATTTGCAAAGAAATATCCAAACGAAACCATCAGAATCATCAAAACAGCAGATCTTAATAATGACAAAAAAAATGAAAGCTTCATCATCACAAAATCAGGAAATTTCTTTCTAATCAACTCCAAGGGTGTAATAGTTCTGATTGGTAAGGGGATTGGTGAGTATGAAGAGGATGACGTAAATCTTAAATTATTCGCTGTTTCGGCTAAAGAAAAACATGTCGCTATTACAGTGGACTACCTTCCTTCTAATACTCAGTTGTATGTCTATCGCCTTCAAAACGGTACTCTTACAAAAAAACTTGAAGTCATGGGCGATGTTGGTATAGAAATTGATACTAAAGGTCGTGTACATCAAAATTGGAAAAATTTCAAGGCTGACGGTGGCTGGGATTTAGCCGAAGGTGTGTTCACTTGGAATCCTAAAACAAATAAGTATATCGGTTCTGGAGAATTGGTTCTTCGATAAAAAATCGAGCGATTCATTTACTAGGTTGCCTAAGCTAAACGCGGAACAACAAAAAGAGGCAAGTCTCCACTATTCAGAGACTCGCCTTTTTTTGTTGTATTCATCACTGCCCTATTTCCTTAACGATATTGCCGGATAAAATCAATCGCTTTGGCAATATCAGCTTCCGGCTGATCGCCCACTTCGCGTTCAATGGTCAAATACCCGGTGTAGCCAATATCCTGGAGTGCTTTGAAATAGTTATCAAAATCCACATGGCCTTCCCCTAAAGCCAGTTCTCGATAGCTTGCACCAGATGCAGCATCTTCGGCAATACGGTCGTGACTCATCGGCTCATAGCCTAGTGCTCCATAGACTTCACGGGGATCTACTTCCCGCAGGCGGATGCCATCCTTCACATGCGTATGAACAATGTAATCTTTCAGATTGTGCACCCCTTGAACAGGATCGTCACCTGTTACCATGACCATGTTGGCAGGGTCAAAGTTGACAGAAACGCCATTCGTGCTCAGCGAATTGAGGAATTGCTTCAAATGTGCAGATTTTTCCGGTCCAGTCTCAATTGCAAAATAGGCATCCAAGCTCTTGGCATAGACACCAAGCTCTTCACACGCACGCTGCATCGTATCATAGACTGGATCATTCACCTGATTCGGAACAATACCAATATGCGTGGTAACAATCTGAGTTCCCAGATCAACAGCTAAATCAAGAATGCGCTTCGATTTCTCAATTTTCGCCGAATTTACCTTTGCATCTTGAAAGCCATGGCCAGCCAGATCACCACACAATGCTGAAATTCGCAGACCTAGGGATTCGATATAACTCTTCAATTCCTTTCGGTCTCGCGGGGACAGATTCTCAGGGTCCATCTCACCTTCAACTGCATAGATTTGTACACCATCTGCCCCCAGCTCTTTAGCTTTCGCCAGTCCATCCCGCAAGTTAAGACGCAGACTATCGACCATTATACCAATCGGGTTTGCCAAATTCATTATTAAGCCTCCTCTTTATTGGGTTCTGATCTCATCGCAGATTAACTTTCGTCCCAAAGCCTTCTCACATTATCAAGACCTATCCGGGTTCCCCGTTTACATTCCTCAAGCCCTTCAAATTCCAGTGAAATATATCCGTCATATCCTGACGCTTTAACCACACGAAGCACTTCACGCATATCAATATCTCCATGGCCTGCGATTGCACCTCTTAAAAAATTACCGCTTGCCGTTTGGAACCAGCCCTCCCCGGGATTCTGATACGAAGGTCTCCAATAGAAGTCTTTTACATGCACCACAGAAGCATATGCAATATTGTTCTTCACGGCAACCACAGAGTTCTCGTCCACGCACATGAAATTGCCCACATCCAGCGTTGTACGGAAATTTGTCCGATTCACCCGCTGAATCAATGCTTGTACCCGGTCGCTGGCTTGTATAAAATATCCATGATTCTCCACGCTGGTTACTATACCATACTGTGCTGCATAATCGGCAATGCGCCCGCAGGCTTCTGCCAGACGGTCCAATTGACGATGAAAGTTGCCGATTGAAGTATCGCTGCTACTGGCTACATCATGGCGCATACGAGTTACACCCAGCCTTGCGGCAACATCGACTTCATCCATTACCCGCTTGATTTCCAGCTCAAAGGCTTCTTGGGAATCACTTTCAAAATTGGCGCTGATGGCATAGTTGGACACATCTATGTTCCGCGACTTTGCCTTTTCTCGAATAGCGTCCGCCAAGTCAGGATTACCAGTCAATTCGAATCCAATGGGTACAATCTCAATATGCTCGCCGCCTTGGTCGGCAATCCAATCAATTACACCCAAAATATCCATTTCACCCGATTCCAATTCATTCACCAAGCTGTATGAACTGATTCCCAGTTTCATTGTTTCACCCTCTTTTCCTGAAATTCTATTAGAGCTGAACTTCTTGTCCTTTGCTCGCAGACTCATAGATACCGCACAATATCTTCATGATTTGCAAGCCATCTTCTACCGGACTGATCGGTGTTTCTCCAGATTGCAGGCAGGCCAGAAAGTGATTCACTTCATTACAAAATGCTTCCGGCACATTTATGGATTTGCTGTCTGTTTGCGGAGCTACATTCAGAATGGTGTCATATTTTTCAGTAATCATGGTCAATTCAGGTTCAATTTCCACTCCGCCCTTATCACCGTATAAACGAATAGCAAGCTCATCCGACTTCGCATGAAGTGTAAAGCTGACATCAACCATAAGCGATGCCCCATTCTCGAAACGGATTAATGCATTTGCCATATCTTCCACTCCATTGGTGCTTGGATCATAATCGGCTGCCTGATAAAAGGATAAGTTCTTCACATTCGCGCGGTTGCCTAATTTGTGATACGTGTTGCCGCTAACCGAAACGGGCTTTGGACGCCCCATCATATACCAGCACAAATCGATAACATGGACTCCGAGATCAATTAATGGGCCGCCCCCGGAACGTTCAACATCTGCAAACCAGCCACCCGGATTACCAAGTCTACGGATACAAGTAGCTTTAGCATAATAGATTTCACCCAGTTCATCTTTCTCAATGAAGTTCTTTACAAGCTGCGCATTGGCGTCGTAACGGCGTACAAATCCGACCTGCAACAACTTTCCAGTCTCACGTACAGCATCCTGGATGGCATTCGCTTCTTCAACGCTGCGGCATAAAGGTTTCTCCACTAACACATGCTTACCGGCACGCAGGGCTGCAATACTGATCTCTGCATGACTGTTGTTCCATGTACAAATGCTGACCGCTTCCACTTCGGGATTAGCTAATAAATCATGATAATCTGTATAAACGTTCGGAATATTGTACTGCTTCGCTTTATCTTCTGCCCGTTGCTGATTCAAGTCACATATAGCATATAGTTCTGCATGTTCATTACCCTGATAGGCTTGCAGGTGCAAGTCGGAGATGGATCCCGCTCCGATCAATCCAATTTTCTTTTTACTCATGCTGCATGAACCCTCCTATATATTGGTCATATTTTATTATACAATTAAGATAACATGACTCTTCTGGAGGTAGAATAACCATCATGACCACCTACATGGACTATACAATCAGTTCTAAGCCTATACGCATTATTGATCGCACGACAGATGAAAGTAAGCTGCAGCTAAAATCATTATCGATCGTCAATGTCGGGCACCTCCCCAACCGGTCTCTGTATCGAACCCAAGCCCAATTCCAATATTATGCTTTCGTTTACATTGCTGGCGGCAAGGGCACGTATCAGGTTAACAATAAGGAAAAGCAGCCTGTTCATAAAGGTTCTTTTTTTGTCTTTTTTCCAGATGCCACCTTTGACTATGGACCCGACCCGCAAGAGACTTGGGATGAGTTCTATTTCACAGTAGAAGGATCGCGAACTGCGGAGTGGCTCTCTACCTGGTTAACCGAGCCTTACCGTGTTCGCCAGACAGGACTCGATGATGCACAGCAGAGCAAAATTGATCGAATCTTCATGTTGATGGAAAGCGGCATTCCAAGCAATCTGGACCGGGCTTCCTTACTCCTTGAATCCCTTTTGTACGAATTTGTACAAAGCAGCCAACCTAATACCGATTCGACCGACTACATCACCAAGCTCATGGATGATATTGCGGCATCCCTGCATCAAAGTTTTGATGCTGATGCATTTTGCGATCGCTACCACATTTCGATATCCACGCTCCGGCGGATCATTCAGAAACATACCGGGTACTCACTTAATAAGTACATTCACCGTCTCAAAATTTCCGAAGCCAAAAATATACTCCTGAATACAGATCGGTCGATTAAAGATACTGCCGTTTCCCTTGGATACAATGATGTTTTTTACTTTTCGCGGCTATTCAAAAAATATGTAGGTGTTTCCCCCCAACATTTTCGCAATAATGTATAATCACATGTTGATTCCACGCTTACAAGGATATTGAATTCATTAACTGGAAAAAGTATTCAGGTTGTTGAGTCTTATTGAGGTTGTACCATGAATGCAACGTATCTGGTGTAAATACATCTAATTGCTTCAGTACCTCCATCGCAAATTCCAGAGGAGCTACCCCTGAGGCAGTAACCAAATTCTCACCAGATACAGCAGGCCCTATCTCATAGAAGTTTTCTCCTTTATAATTCGGACAGACCATTTTAAGATACTCCAAATTATTGCTTGTATGCTTTCTAGAATCTAGGTATCCATTATTCGCCAGCCCCTCAGTTGCCCCGCAAATTGCAGCAACAATAGTGCCTAGCTGTAAAGCTTGGCCAACTTTTTTCAAGACAGGCTGGTGAATATCTTCTCCCCAAGTATTCCCTCCGGGCAACACTAAAAGATCTTTACTCTGAATTGTACACTCATCAATGGAAATATCCGGTTTTATGCTCAGTCCTCCCATCGTAGTAACCATTTCTTTATTAGCACCTACCGTAACTACTTTTAAAGGTGCTAAATCTTTTTTGAAATATCTGCCTGTGTTTAGTTCAGCAATTAAATATCCGTATTCCCAGTCTGACATTGTATTAAATACATAAAGATAAGCTTTTTGGGTTTGCATTCTATAACACTCCAATCACATTTGATAAGCCTATTATAATTAAACTTCCCTGACAGCTATCGTCAGGGAAGTTTAACAAGCAATATAAAAAAGCGCGTATCAGGTTAACCTGCACGCGCTTGATTCATTAATTATTGTCTTCCAGCTCATCCGGTACATCATATTTATTGATATGTGAGGTCATAGCTACAACGGCTTCGTCGATCCCCTTTGGGGCAGACACACTACGGACTACATCATCCGTTTGGTCGTGAAAGTTCAACTGGTCCGCTTCAATAGCGTTCTGTTTAATTTCTTTTTCTTTCATGCTCCACAGCACTCCTTTCTTATTCCACTTCATGAGCAGCATTCTTCTTTACTATGCACGAGGTAAATGTCTGTTATTCATACATTTGCAGTTATCACTACACATGACTACGTTAATGCTCTGACAACCTCTCCACTGGAGCCGTTTTCCGGCAAGGAAGCCAACTGTACAATTATATCAACTACCGAAACGGGATCCTTTGCACCCTTCGGGTTCTGTTCGGTTTTCAGATTGCCTGGATCGAACATATTCACTAATATCCCATGCTTAGCCTCCTCAATGGCAGCAGTTTTCATCAGGGCTTCCAGCCCTGCTTTGGCGGCTGAATATGCACTCATTCCTGGGTACGCCATATTGGCCAATATTGAAGTAATGGATACGATGCGCCCATAATGCTGCTCTCTCATAATCGGAAGAAAAGCGTGCGTTACTAAAAATGGGCTGTATAAATTAAGACGAATATTATCATCCCACTCCGAAAATGTTAAATCATGAATAAGAGCATGTACTCCAGTACCGCCAGCGTTGTTTATTAGTATGTCTACCCGTCCTGTCTGAGCCAATACTTGATCCCGGAGGGATTGAACCTCTTCCGGACTCGTCACATCTGCGGGAATTATAACCGATTGACCGCCTGATTGCTCAATGACCCCAGCCACCTCCTGCAGCTTTTCTGTGCGGCGTCCAACTAAAACTACATTTGCGCCCTCTTCAGCCAGCTTAATCGCTGCAGCCCGCCCTAATCCTGTTCCTGCACCTGTGACAATTGCAACTTTATTAGTTAATAGATTCATGATCATTCTCCTTTTAAATACAGTATATTTACTCAAATGTATGGCTCCAGGCATCCACAGTCAGCACATCGGCCTGGCGCGGGAATACCTTTTCCGTGAGCATACGGTGAACCTCCGGATCGGCATCCAGGCAAGCATCGGAAAGCACGCTCACTGCAAAGTCCTTATCTGCCGCTTCACATAAAGTAGACAACACCACACCACTCGTTGCAATGCCGCTGAGCACCAGCGTATTGATCCCACGGGACTTAAGCAACGATTCCAGCTCGCTTCCAGCAAAGGCGCTAACGCGATACTTGTCTATAACTGGCTCACCCGGAAGGGGCTGAACCGAGTCATGAATTTCCATCATCGGGTTTAGAGCGGTAGTTCCACTGTTGCTAGCCATTTTCCCGAACACTTTGTTGCGCGGGCTAATTTCAGCGCCTTCACGAACTGCAACTTTCACATATATAACAGGTACGTGAGCCTTGCGAGCAGCCTCAATCGCTTTCTGGAATGGCAGCAAGACACCCTCTTGCTTCGCATATTGCGATACAATAATATTTTGCATATCCATGACCAGTAGTGCGGCATTATTAAACTGCTTCTCCATGGGTTGCACACTCCTATTCCATCGTTTAAAATTAAGTGGAGAATTCTCCACTTACTCTCCACTTGATACTAAACGGAGAACTCTCCTCTTGTCAAATATTAAGCTCCTCAAAGGATGGGAAGTGATGGACAGTGAATAAAATGAAGACAACCTGCCGTTCCGAACGCCGGGATGCTGCAGAGAACCGTCAGCGTATTCTGGATGCAGCTTTTAAGTTATTTGAGCAGCAAGGAGTAGAGCCGGTCAGCATGAATCAGATCGCCGCGGAAGCACAGATCGGAGCAGGAACGCTGTACCGCAGATACCGCAACAAAAGTGAGTTGTGCCTAGACTTGATCCAAGACAGTAAAGATTTGTTGTTCGAAGATATCGGGGTGTACCTGGAAGAGAACGCATCCCGGCAACCAGCTGAACGCTTGCGGGGACTGCTAGCTTTGTTCATCCGGTTCAAAGAGAAAAATGCGCAGATGCTTGCAGGTATCGAGAATTCCGCCTCCTCATCAGAGGCTCATTCTAGAACAACAAGTCCCCTATATATCGAATTACATGAGCTGCTAGTCAGACTTTTTGATGAAATGGCAGCAGAAAGCGGAAACTCCAAGCCGGACAGTGTGTTCAGAACGGATATGCTAATGACTGCCTTGAGCAGCAATTCCTATCTGTTTCAAAGAGAGGTTCGCGGCAACTCTCCTGAGCTCATTTTGGAGCAGCTGTGCCAGACGTTTATTTAAGGCATTATGGAAACTGCGAACAAGCCTCGTTCATCCACGGCTCTGCCGATTGAACAAAGGCTTGTTATTTTTCGAAAGAAGGCGACTAGCTTTTGTACTGAAAATTCAAGCCATGCAGTACTTACGTTTGTATCTACTTACATAGTTCAAGATTGTAGATACTTAGTGTCTCAAATCACTATAACAACATAGGTAAGGACGTATAGTTAAGTAGTGTGGCAACCTAAGGTTGCCGTTTATTTTCAGGGAAGGAGGTTTTGTTCTCATGAGGAAGTACATACCCAACCAGCACGGGGCTTGGGCGATGCTTATCCTTCCATTTCTGTTCGGAGTCGCTTCATCGAAAGGGCAATTTATACATATTCCTCTGTTTGTTTGCTGGCTTCTGATTTATTTGTTCAGTTTCCCATTGCTGCAATGGGTAAAGACAGGGAAATTGGAGCGTTACCTCCAGCCCATGCGGGTTTACGGGATTCTGCTTCTGCCCTTTATCCTATATCTGGTGATTGCTGAACCTAAGCTGTTAGGATTTGTTCTGCCGCTTGTTCCCCTGTTCGCTGTTAATCTCTACTATGCAAAAACCAAAAATGAACGTGCCTTACTTAATGATATTTGCGCCATTTTGGCATTTTGCCTGATCATTTATCCTGTCTTTTATGTCGGCAAAGGAGAAGGCTGGGGAGCGGTGACAGAGCTGTTCCTGCTCAGCGTGCTCTATTTTATCGGGACCGCCTTGTATGTCAAAACGGTTATTCGTGAAAGAAACAACATCCGCTTCTATTACGGATCTGTTCTGTATCATCTGCTGTTCGCTGTGGCTGGTCTGCTGCTATTCCCTTCATTGCTCGCTCCACTTGTTATCCTGCTGCTGCGGGCAGCCATTCTCCCCAAGACAGGGATCACCGCCAAGCGTACCGGAATGATTGAAATAGGTTTTTCCCTTATGTTGTATGTGTCTGTGCTTGTCCTGTACTTCTAGTGGTTGGCAGCAAAAAAAAAGGATGTTCCTCTACCGGTGATTCGATAGAGAAACATCCTTTTTGAATTGGCCTAGTGTTATTCAACAATCATGTCCTGATTGCTGGACCCCGGAGGTACGATGGGATATACATTCGTTTCCTCAGTAATATCGAACTCCATGACGACAAGTCCGTCCGTGTGGAGGGCAAGATCAATAATATGCTCGGCATCGGCAAGATTATCGGCCCGAAGCCCCTGGGCACCAAAGGATTTGGCCAAAGCTACGAAATCGGGTGAACTGATGCGTACGGAAGAATAACGGCGGCCAAGAAACAGCTGCTGCCACTGCCTTACCATACCCAGATAGCCATTTTTGAAGATAGCGACTTTGACGTTCAGGCCCAGATCGACCGCCGTCATCATTTCCTGCATATTCATCTGGATGCTTCCGTCTCCCGTGATGCACACCACTTGGCGGTCAGGATAAGCTACTGCCGCGCCAATAGCAGCTGGCAAGCCATAGCCCATTGTCCCAAGCCCCCCTGAGGTCAGGAAAGAGCGGGCCTCTGAGAACTTATAATGTGTGGCCGTCCAGATTTGGTGCTGTCCAACGTCCGTAGAGATGATGGCATCGCCATCTGTTGCATTTTGTATGCACCTTATCACCTCAACCGGGGTCAGCTTATTATCCTGCACCCGCGGTGATTTTGTTGAACGCTTGGACCAGATTCGGATTTGCTGATTCCATACAGCAGGTTCTTGCATATGTATTTTTCCCAACAGTCCGGCAAGCAGATCTGCGCATTCTCCTGTGATAGCAAGATCGACTGCAACGTTCTTATTTAATTCGGAAGTATCGATATCAACTTGGATCTTATAAGAACCCGGCGAGAACGCCTTACGGTTGCCTGTAACACGGTCACTGAAACGAACCCCGAGACATAACACAACGTCAGCACCCTGCAGCGCGCGATTGGCTGCGACTGTTCCGTGCATCCCGACCATACCCAGATGCAGGGAATGCCCGGATGGAAAGGCACCCAAGCCCATTAGCGTACTGGCTACAGGAAGGTTGAATTGCTCGGCGAACTCTTTTAATAATGCCGGAGTATTACCTGTCATACAGCCTCCACCAATAAGAATAAGCGGGCGTTCAGAACGGTTCAACTGATCAGCTGCAAGCTGGATATCCTGAGGATTAATAGAATGCTTTGGCTGATAACCCCGGATATACGGGTGGGATTCCTGATTGCCAGAGAGTTCCTCCATGTTAAATTCAGCTGCCATTACATTCTTCGGCAAATCAATGAGGACTGGGCCGGGACGTCCCGTTGTTGCGACATGGAATGCCTCGTTCACAATCTTCGGAAGATCGGCGACCTCCCTGACAATATAGTTGTGCTTGGTGATGGGCATCGTCATGCCATAAATGTCTACTTCCTGAAAGCTGTCCAGACCTATGAGATCGGTGGAAACCTGGCCCGTCAGGACGATTAACGGAATCGAGTCCATAAAGGCTGTAGCAATACCGGTAACCGCATTTGTTGCACCCGGTCCGCTGGTTACAAGCGCCACTCCCGGGCGTCCCGTTGCTCTTGCATATCCATCAGCGGCATGTACCGCTGCCTGCTCATGCCTAACGAGAACATGCTGTATGCTGTCGCAATCATACAAAGCATCATACAAAGGCAATACCGCACCGCCGGGGTATCCGAATAGGGTGTCAATTTTCTTCTCTATCAACATCTGAATTAGCAGCTGTGCTCCGTTCATTGGCACAATTCATCTCCCATCGTACTATCAGTCGTTAACCTCCAATATAGGACATCCCTATCTTTGTTCTATTCCTTACGGTTTGTTCCGTCCGGTCATCAGAATAGCGGTCTGTACGCTGCTCCCAGACGTTCCTAATAGCTTCGAGCAAGCTTTGATCATCCGCCCCGCTGCGAATCATCTTCCTGAGATCAAAACCGCTTGATGCGAACAGGCAGGTGTAGAATTTGCCGTCTGAGGACAGCCGGGCGCGCGTGCAGGAAGAACAAAACGACTCGGATACCGAAGTAATAAAACCAACCTCTGCCTTGCTGCCCTTATAGCGGTAGCGTTGGGCAACTTCACCGAAATAATTGTTGTCAAGTGCTTCCAGCTCGAATGTACTTTGGAGGCGCTCCATGATTTCTTTTTTCGTTACGACTTTTTCAAAGCTCCAGCCATTGTCGTTGCCGACATCCATGAATTCGATGAACCGCAACGTTATATTTCTTTCATTGAAATAGCGGGCCATCGGCAGAATCTCCGATTCGTTCAGACCTCTTTGCACCACCATGTTCACTTTGACCTCAAAACCTGTTTCTATCGCATGATCAATCTGTTTTAAAATAAAACCAGGTTTGATGCCACGACCGTTCATTCTCCCAAAAAGCTCAGGACTCAGTGCATCCAGGCTAACATTCAGTCTGCGCAGTCCCGCCTCGTATATAGGCTCCGCCTGTTGTCCTAGCAGTACCCCATTGGTCGTCAATCCGATATCTTCTACACCGTCCAAAGAGCCAATCTTGGCAACAAGCTCGGGAAGGCCCCGCCGCATCAGCGGTTCACCGCCGGTCAGCCTGATTTTGCTTACTCCAAGCGAAATAAACAACCTCGTCAAGCGGTGAATTTCTTCAATTGTCAGCAGTTCACTTGTCGGAAGGAAGGCATAATCTTCACCGTACACTTCTTTTGGCATGCAGTAGGAACACCGGAAATTGCACCGGTCGGTTACAGATATTCGCAAATCGTGGATGGGCCGCCGCAGTTGATCTTGTGGTGGATGTACATTCATCTGGCATCGTCCCTTTCGATTAGCTTACAGAACCCATTCATCTGTTCCTTCTTCTACGCCTAATAACAATACATCCACAGGATCACCTGCAGCGTAACCTCTTGTCCCGCCCGGCAGCACAATCAGCGAGTTTCCGCGTGCAATCGAAGAAACTGCATTCGATTTATTAAATCCGGCAGGACGCACCGATGTCCGGTCATGAACCGCGCGGATAAACCGGGTAAACGGATTGGCCATCGGGTAATCCTCTGCCAATATCGCGGTTGTCCGCGGCAGGTAGGTCTTGTCTGCACCCATCATTTTTAACAGTGCCGGCCTTACAAACAGCTCGAAGCCCGTGAAGCACGCAGACGGATTACCTGACAGTCCGAACAAGAAAGCTCCCTCCGAAACCGCCACCGTTGTCACACTGCCGGGACGCATCGCTACCTTATTGAAGAGCACATCCGCACCAATCTGCTCATAAATTTCCGGAAGGTAATCATAGTCACCGACCGATACGCCCCCCGTTGTGATCAGACAGTCCGTTTCCACTAAGGCTTCCCGCACCGTCAGCAAACATTCTTCCAGTTGATCCGCTGCCGTATCGTACATTTTGTAGGGGATGCCCATCCGTGCGAGCTGCGCCGCAATCATCGGTCCGTTGCTGTTGCGGATTTTGCCGGGTTCCAGCGGGGAATGAACGTCCAGCAGTTCTGTTCCCGTTGACAGTATGCCTACCACTGGCCGCCTTGCTACCTGAACTTGCCCATAACCGAATGTGGCTAGCAGCGCTACGGTTCCGGGGTGTATGAAGCTGCCGGCTGGAACAACCGTCTCTCCTGTTCTCATATCTTCACCCTGTAGTGACAGATTCTCCGGAGGGGCAAAAACTTTTCGGATTGTAAAAGAGTGCTCCGTCACAATCGCTTGTTCAAACATCACAACGGCATCCGCACCAGACGGGAGTGCCGCTCCAGTCATAATACGGACGGCTTCGAAATCGCCTATCGTTACTTTGGACACGTCTCCTGCACCGATATGATCCACTACTGTAAATTTAATCCGATGTTCACGGGATGCACCAACCGAATCCGCTGAACGAATCGCAAAACCATCGTAGGGAGAGCGGTCGAAATGCGGAACATCATGGGTGGCCGCCAGCGGTTCCACCATTATTCGCCCATAACTTTCGGCTAGCGGCACAGTTTCTGTGCCTGTGCGGCGTGCTCTTTCGACTACCCGGAACACGGCTTCTGCAACCGAAATCGGATTTCTACTGTTTTTCAACTTCATCTGCTCCTAACTTCATGCTGGGCTGAACCCGGTTTATCCGGTTACTTCTGTGTGATATCGCTAAACGTGCCCACATAGCGGACATCTTCGCCTGTCTCGTCTTTGACAGCGCTGATATTTAGCCACTGCAAATATTCCTCACCATTTTTACGTCGATTCCAAATTTCGCCCTGCCACATCCCCTTCGCCCTGATTTCACTCCACATGCCGCTGTAGAAATCCTTGGATTGGCGGCCTGACTTCAGGATGCTGGGCTGTTTGCCGAGTACCTCTTCTTCGGTGAAGCCCGTGAGCTTCGTAAATGCCGGATTCACGGTTTTAATAAGTCCTGATACATCGGTTACCAGAATCCCCTGTCCGGTCGAGTTGAACACTTCAGAGGTAAGCGCAAGCCGATCCTGATAATACAGCCATACCACCAGCACCAGACTGGCTAGGGCCACCTGCGAGAGCAGCATGAATCCAATGGAATATTGACCTGTGACCGAATAAATCAACGACAGCATAATCGGCGGGAAAAAGCCGCCAAGACCACCCATCATTGACACAATCCCGTTGGCAATCCCTGCCTGCTTATTGAAGTACAAAGGCATCAATTTGAAAATAACACCGTTTCCGATTCCCGCACTTACCGCAATGGCAAGGCAGCCCGCTGTATACAGACCCATGGAAGGCATAAATGCAAGAATGATCGCTGCAACCGTATAGATACTGAATGTGCCAATCAGCAGGAACAAAGGCTGGAATTTATCCCCGAGCCAGCCACCTACCGGCCGGAAAAAGGTAGCAACCGCTATGAAGCCGGCTGTGCGCATGCCTGCGTCCACCTTTTCCAGTCCAAAATTGGAGACCAGGAAGTTCGGCAAATAAATCGTAAACGCTACAAAAGACCCGAAGGTAATAAAGTAGAACAGCGAGAACAGCCAGAGCTTCTCATTTTTGGCAACACCTTTGATTTGCTCGATGATCGGTGTTTTCATCTTGGGTTCGTGCCGGTCCCCGAAAAAGAAATTCAATGCAATAAAGATAAGTAAAAGAATCAAGTACATCTTCACAGTCGGTGACCAGCCGATTTGTGCGGCTACGAACGGGGCCGAGAAGGTTGTGACGGCAGTTCCGATATTGCCTATTCCGTAAACCCCGTTTACCAAACCATGTTTTTCTTTAGGGAAATACTTAGGCAGTGAAGTAACCCCTACTGAGAATACAGCTCCGCCGACTCCAAGAAAAAGTCCTCCAATAATTAAATGAGTCATCGTAGAAGCTTCACTAATAAAGTAGACCGGAAACAAGAGCAGAATAAAGCTGGTCATAAAGATGATCCGCGCTCCAAAAATATTAGCATAATAGCCAAGCGGAATTCTTAGAATCGAACCCAGGACAACCGGAATCGCGGTGACCATCGCCAATTTTCCGGGTGGAATGCTGATGTCTTCGGAAATAAAAGGCATCAGGGAGGAAATGATAACCCATACCATGAATCCGAGAATCAAGTTTAATGTTTGTAGCGGCAACTGCATTTTTTTAATCATTCAACTCACCTTTTCGCCATTTATTCTCCTGATTGTTTATCTAGATACGTATTTCCTGATTTCATTGTATCCGCCGATCCCCCTGTTCAGATATAGGGGAGAACCCTTTCCCTGACAGGGTAAACCCTGAAAATAGGCTGGAACTGCTTCGCGGTTGTATGCAGACAATGGAACCACCTTCTTAAGTTCTATATAACTTGAACTGAAAAGTTTAGAGTAAAGGTTCAGTCGCAACTGCGGAGAATATTTGGACTTCCGGCCGCTGTTGTCGTAAGAATTTCTTGATTATGACCGCTGTTTGCGGTTGAAATCCGAAGACTGGTTAGGCTTCCGAAGCGAGCTTTCCTACGGAAAGCTTTCAGGCGGTCGCTATCGCTCCTACAGTTCCAAAATCCCCCTCCGTCGCTCCGCTCCCTTTCCTCAAGTTTCAAGTTCAATCTATATAGCTACAAAGCATAAAAAAGGGGCTGTCCCAAAAGTAGTTTTCTACGAGCGGAGACAGACCACATTCATTCTCAAAACCGTAAAATTCAACAGAGCAGCGATTCTCCTATTAATGGAGGATCGCTGCTCTGCGGTTTTGGTCATTTGCAGCCTGCTTCAGTAGATTATGAGCAAGTGAAAGCCCACTGACCTGGGGGCGTCACTTTTCCCATGCCGCGAAGCAGAAATCGCCTAAAGCCCCGGTTATTTTTCAGTTGTCCAAATACACTTTCCGGTTCCGTCATTCGTCGTACGGAAAGGGCGTAGCCTTCCTCACTTCGCAGGATGTCCCGAGCCTGTTGACTTTTCGCATGTGGTCTTCCTTCATCCGTATGAAGGTCGCATCCGGGTCAGTCTTGCTGAAGCTGTTTCTGTCACCAAGCAGCGTTTGGTACTGTTCGTTCTCAGCAGTCTGGGTCAGGTGTTCCAATTTCTCACTGCTCATCTCGCAAGATTCGCCGAGTTCGGCGAGGTCCTTTCCCTGGCACTCCCGTTCTTCTTGGTGCTCTGCCGCTTCAATGTCAGCAAACAGAGCATGGACGTTCTCCTGCAATTTAGCCTTGTGTTTACTCACGGCTTTCCCCTAAACGAACGTGTAGCGATAGGCATTGGCCTCAATCTTGGTGCCGTCTACAAAGTAATGCTCCAGAGAGACGTATTTTTCGTCTGCGAGAAATTGAAGGACTGTGGTAAATACGGTTTCGAGGACGTCCCTCATTCGCTGGGAACGGAAATGGTTGATCGTGCAGAAATCCGGTTGCTGCCGTCCGGCTAGTTACATGAAGGGAAGGTTCTCTCGGACGGCTTTGGCAATTTTCCGAGAGGAATAGATGCGCTGGGTGTAGGCGTAAATAATGACTTTGGTGAGCATTTTGGGGTGGTAACTATCACGGCAGCCGCCAGGATAGACAGCGTCAAAGATAGCGTCGTCCAGCCGATTTACGGCTGCGTTAACGACACGAACGAGATGATTTTGTGGGATGTCTTCTTCTAAATCCTTTGGCAAGCAAAGTTGGTCCATGGTATATTGAATGTACAAAGAAATCGCTTCTTTCGGGATGGTTGGTGGTACTTCCATTTTACCAAAAGGGCGATTTCTTTGTTTTTTTTTAGAAGATTGTAGAAACAACTCCCGCTTAAACAGCGGAGAGGACGGACTGATTGTGGAAAAGCGGTCGCCTTTGTCCCCGGATTTTCACCGCTAAGGAGAATCAAAAAAATCTGGGGACAACAGCGATTGGAACAACGGTCCGTTCGCGGAGCGTCCACACCAAGTGCTCATGTCGATCCTGCTCAAAAAACTGGGGTGTCCCAGCCATTCATGGCTTTTGGGACACCCTCTAGCGTGTTTTCAGGTGATGAGCGTATTTAGTTTCTGGCATAACCGCTCTTTGTCCAAGGCATTCATCTGATTTTCGGCCATCGGGAATATGACAGCTTCTTCTTTTACAAAGTGCACAGTCAATACTTCAAAAGCTTCACCGGCGTATTTCACAGCTTCACGGAGTTCTTCAAGTGACAGTAATTCTATCCCGCCACTCGTGTGATGCAGGAAATGGCCGATGTATCCGTCTATTTCGCTGTGTTCCTCCTGGATACCGACAAGCGGCCCTTGTTCAAAACCGATATAAGTGCCCAGCAGCGGGAAGAAGTGTATTTCTTCCTTCGCCGTATGCTTCTTCAGCGGACCAGTAAAATCGAGGACCCCTTTACGCAGCTCTTGAAGCCGTGTCCTGCCTTCTTCCACACTTATCGTTTCCTGTTCAAACCAAAGCACGATGGTATGCCATTCTTCCATAAGAAAAGAAAGATAACGGTGTTCGTTCTCAAGAATGCGCATGGCGGGTGTAGTAAACTGCAATTCTGCAAAATCCGGCACGCAAGCATAACCTCCATTCACCGGTTAGAAATCCAGCATTTTTTTCCTTAATGCATATTCAACCAGCTCAGGCCGGCTTTTAAGATTTAATTTCTCCATGATTTTAGCTTTGTGAGCTTCAACTGTTTTGACGGAGATGAACAGCTTCTCAGCAATTTCCTTGTTGCCGTATCCCTTGGCGATGAGCGGTAGAATCTCCAGTTCCCGTTTCGATAACAGTTCGAACAGGTCTTCTGTGCTGACGGTCTTATCCTTTTTGATGAACTCACGGACTAGAGAAGTCGCCATCTTGGGATGGATGTAGGTGCCGCCTTCATAAATGGTCCGAATGGCCAGCAATAACTCCTCATCCGGCGCGCTTTTGAGGACATATCCGGAAGCTCCGTTCTTGAGTACATGGAATAAGTATTCCTCATCATCATGCATCGTCAGAATCAGGATTTTGGTATCCGGGTAATCCTCTTTAATCTTGCCTGTCGCAATCAGTCCGCTTTCTCCCGGCGGCATGCTCAGATCCATGATTAGAATATCCGGCCGGAATTTGGCTACCATGGCATAAGCTTCTCTTCCGTCTGCCGCCGCTCCGATCACTTCAATATCATCCTGAAAATTCAGGATCATGGAGAATCCGCTGCGTACTATCGCATGGTCGTCTGCAATGACGATCTTCATCAGAATCTCATTCCTTCCCTTGAGCAAATCCTACAGGAACCTGTAAAAGGATTCTTGTACCTCTGCCAATACCTGAATCTACATTGAAAGTACCGCCTACCAATTCCGCCCGTTCCTGCATGCCAAAGAGGCCAAGTCCGGTTCCGCTAGGTTCGTCCCCCAATTTGAAGCCGGTCCCTTCATCTTCGACCAGGAGCCGCAGGACACCGTCTTTCTCTGTAAGAGAAACTTTGACCGTGTCTACTTGGGCATACTTTAGCGCGTTCAAAACGGCTTCCTGGCAAACCCGGTACATGACGGTCTCGATTTCACTTTCATAGCGCTTCTCTGAAAGCTGAGATTTATATTCTATTACAAGGCCATAGCTTTGTTCCATCCGTTTGAAGTGGGACCGGAATGCAGCTTCCAATCCGAAATCATCGAGTGCCGCAGGTCTAAGCTCTACTGAGAGGTTGCGGATATCATTCAGCAGCCGGGTCATTGATACCTCAGTCTGCTTGACTTTCCTCAGCAGCTGCTCGTCAGATGTCATATACTTGAGCACGCGAAGATCAATGACGGCGCTCATCAACTCCTGGGCAACACTGTCATGCAGCTCGCGGGATATCCGTTTGCGTTCATTCTCCTGCGCTTCTATCACATGCTTCATCATTTTGTTCTGATAAAACTTCTCTTGCGTTTTGAACTGTCTGGTTAAATCCCTCAGCATAAATACACGGATACCTTGCTCGTAATCAATGGTATGAAACGTAGCGGCATAAGGAACAATCCCTTTGTCTTTGGTTTCCAGGTAAACTTGATAGGATGTGAAATCCTCGGAGTCCGGTGTATTGAAATAACAGTTAAGGCAGGTGCGCAGTTCTGTTTCACTGGTATACCCCCGGCATGTTCCACAAAGGGCTTGGGGATTTCCCTGATAAAGCTGCTTCAGGATATCCTTGTCTACGATATTCTCGGCAGCCGGATTCATTGCCAGGGCTTTCCCTTCCCGGTCAAAAAAGAACATGGCCTCCATGCTGTTCTCAAACAACTTCGTCATTAACAGATTCGGCAGATCCATTCCGGGCACCCTCAACTCAGCAACAATTCCTTCCCGTTCAAGTCTCCAATACCTTTACGCACAACTGTCTCCAAGGCGTGCAGCATTTCATCGGTTACCTGCTCTTCTCCCCTGAATCCTCCAAGCAGTACACCTGCGACGCGGGCATCGTTCCATATGGGTACAGCGCCAATGCTGTTCAAATTCTCCATCTTGGTAATGGGATAGTTAAACAATGTATCAGGCTGCACATGTTTCTGTACAGAAGAGAGTAAAAACGGTTTTCCGGTCTTGAACACGATTCCCGCAATTCCTCTTCCCGATTGCAGCACAATCCGTTTGAAACGGTCATTCGTATTACCGGAGGCGTATTTCCATCGGATCACATAGTCATATTCTGCCGGTTCAGCAAGGGCCATTGACATGAAATCATAACCTAAAACCTTGCGGATCTGATCTAGCTCCTTTTGGTAATCCACCGTATTTGTCATCGTTTTCTCTCCTAATTGAACAGGGAAAGAAGATTTCGCTTGCTTTCCTTTAATTCGATTTATTTCTTCTGTATAGAATATAACTTCTGCCTACATAATTCAATGGAACACTCCATACATGGACTAAGCGGGTGAACGGCCAAAAGGCAAAGATGGCAAAGCCGGACAGGATGTGCAGCTTGAAGGAAAACGGCACACTTTCCATAAGTGACGGATCCGGCCTAAACATGAAGAGGCCCCGGAACCAGACGGAAATCGTCTCACGGTAATCAAACTCGGGCTGTACGGCATTGGTTACGATTGTGGAGTACATTCCCATAAAGACGATAAAGAGCAGCAGTGAATTGACAATCAAATCGGAGGCGCTGCTGAGCCGGCGGACATTCTTGATCGTAAAGCGCCGGGAGGTCAGAATGATCATCCCCAGCAACGTGGCTACTCCGAAAAATCCGCCAATATACACCGCGCCTATGTGGTAAAGATGTTCATTGACACCGATTGCCTCCATCCATGACTTCGGTATGGCGAGACCCCCGACATGGCCAAAAATGACCGGAATAATCCCAAGATGGAATAAGATACTTCCATATTTCAGCTGTTTCTTTTCAATGAATTCACTGGATTTCGCCGTCCAGTTAAACTGATCCTTGCGGTAGCGGAAAATATGTCCGCCGATAAAGACCACCATACAAATATAAGGGAAAATAACCCATAGAAACTGAGCAAACATATTCATTGACTGGGGGCCTCCTGTCGGGCACAAGCTTTGAATGTTTCCCGCAATCCCTTCACCAGGTGGAAATAGGGACTTTTATTCTTATCAAGCGCCTTGAGCAGATGATAGGTGCCATCCTCAAGAATCGCAATCAGCATCCCGAAATTATCAGGCGCTGAAGGATCCTCAAGCCATTCTGCAGCATACAGAAACTCACACATCAGCGGAAGATAATCGGGCAGCTCACCTTCCGGCATTTGAAGCCCGAACATTTCGTATAATAGCTTCAGTTTGGCCAGCATCTGTCCGCGTTCTTTGGCATCTTCAAATTTAAAATAGGTCATGTACAGGGCGCAGTCTTTCTGGAAATCAAAAGTGGCCGCATAACTCTCCTGAATCTCTTCCAGGCTGAAGTTTTGCATCAGTGACCAGTAGGTGTGCACATGGGCGTAACCCGGGTGGTCGCTGCTGAACGCCTCTTCCAGAAAAGCCGGATGAAAATCCAGCTTCTCCGGGTACATAAGCTGCAGGGCGAAATATCCAAAGGATTGCTTGAAATCGTACAATTTGATCAGATCAATCACGCCAAATCCCTCCGTAGAAGTTCTCTTCATACATTTCCTTGCCGTTCTTCATCGTGGTTCCTGCAGCACTGGCCGGGCCGCAGCCGTCACAGCCGGAGCCGGAGCCCATATCTCCCATGCTATTGCCATAGCCGGTCGAACCTTGGGCACGATAAGGGTTCATATGCTGTTCTCTATGGGAAGTCGGAATTACAAAGCGGTCCTCATATTTGGCGATGGCGAGCAGCCGGTACATTTGTTCCGTCTGATGCGCAGTCATGCCTACACGTTCCAGACGGCTTAGGTCGAATTCCTGACCTGTGGATTTGGCGCGCATATATGAGCGCATCATTGCCATCCGCTGCAAGGCTTCTTTGACCGTCTGTGTGTCACCTGCAGTCAGCATGTTGGCCAAATACTGGATCGGAGTGCGCATTTCTTCGATAGCCGGGAAGATCTGATCCGGATTCTTAAGCGAATCTTTTCCTTCAAAATAATTCATGATCGGACTAAGCGGCGGCACATACCAAACCATTGGCAGCGTCCGGTATTCCGGATGAAGCGGGAATGCCAGCTTATGCTCGATGGCAAGCTTGTAGACCGGGGAGTTCTGGGCTGCCTCCAGCCAGTCTTCCGAAATGCCGTCTTTTCTTGCCTGAGCGATCACTTCCGGATCATGCGGATTCATAAACAGATCACATTGTGCTTTGTACAGGTCCTTCTCGTCCGGCGTCGAAGCGGCATCAAGGACTTTGTCGGCGTCATACAGCAGAACGCCCAAATAACGAATCCGGCCGGTACAAGTCTCGGAGCAGACCGTCGGCAAGCCCGCTTCCACACGCGGGAAGCAGAAGGTACATTTCTCCGCCTTATTAGTCTGCCAGTTGAAGTACACCTTCTTATACGGGCAGCCCGTCATGCAATATCTCCAGCCGCGGCAGGCTTCCTGGTCGACGAGTACAATTCCGTCTTCATCCCGTTTGTACATCGCACCGGAAGGACAGGACGCGACACAACTCGGATTAAGGCAGTGTTCACAAAGGCGGGGCAGATAGATCATAAAGGATTTTTCGAAGTTGAATTTGATCTCTTCCTCAATTTTCTGGATGTTCGGATCCAGCGGTCCGGTTACATGCGCTCCCGCGAGATCATCTTCCCAGTTCGGCCCCCATTCCAGATCCATCTTCTCACCTGTTACCGCCGAATGTGCCCGTGCGACCGGGGAATGTTTTTGCTCACCTGCATTCGTCAAATGTTCGTAATTGTAAGTCCACGGCTCATAGTAATCCTTCATTTCCGGCATGTCTGGATTGTAGAAGATTTTGCCGAGCGCGATCTTGGACAGCTTGTTGCCTGACTTCAGCTCCAGCTTTCCTTTACGCAGCTTCCAGCCGCCTTTATAGAGCTCCTGGTCTTCCCAACGTTTCGGATAGCCGATCCCCGGCTTCGTTTCAACGTTGTTGAACCACATATATTCCGCGCCTTTACGGTTAGTCCAGGTTGTCTTGCAGGTGACACTGCATGTGTGGCAGCCAATGCATTTATCCAGATTCATTACCATTGCTACTTGCGCTTTAATTTTCAAGCCAGTTAACCTCCTTCATTTTGCGTACGGCTACGTAGACATCCCGCTGGTTGCCGATTGGACCATAGTAGTTGAAACCGTAGCTAAGCTGTGCGTATCCGCCCACCATCTGAGTAGGCTTCAAATGAATTCGTGTAGGAGCATTATGGCTTCCGCCGCGAGTATCCGTGATCTCAGAGCCTGGTACTTGAATATGCTTGTCCTGGGCATGGTACATAAACATGGTACCTCTCGGCATCCGGTGGCTGACGACTGCGCGTGCGGTTACGACACCGTTGCGGTTGTATACTTCCAGCCAGTCATTATCGGAAATCTGATGCGCTTCGGCATCCTCATTATTGATCCATACGGTTGGACCCCCGCGGAACAAGGTCAGCATGTGCTGGTTATCCTGGTAGGTAGAGTGGATATTCCACTTGCCATGCGGTGTCAAATACCGTAGAACAAGCGAATCCTGTCCGCCTTTCACTGCCTTGTCACGCGGTCCGAAGACCATCGGCGGCAAGGTGGGCTTATAGACTGGCAGCGATTCTCCAAACTGCAGGAAAATCTCATGGTCAATATAGAAATGCTGTCTTCCGGTCAAGGTACGGAAAGGAACAAGACGTTCGATATTAGTTGTGAACGGCGAATAACGGCGGCCCTGCTTGTTCGAGCCGCTGAATACCGGTGTGGGAATGACTTCCCTCGGCTGAGCGGTGATGCTCTGGAACGTAATCTTCTCTGCTGCCCGGTCAGCCGAGATATCTCTGAGCTCAACGCCCGAATCTTTCTCCGCTTGCGCGTAAGCCTTCTGGGATACACGGCCATTGGTAGCCGATGACAGATGAAGGATCGTATCTGCCGCCTGGCGGGCAGTTTGAAGTTTTGGCAGTCCGTTTTTGATTGAATCGTCGAAATGAACCCCGCTTATCTGCTTCAATTCCTCGTATTCTTCGGCGACAGAGAAGCTGATGCCATGTGCCCCTGCTTTGCCGGTTGCAAGGTTGGGTCCGAGCGAGATGTATTTATCATGTATTTGGGTATAGTCCCGTTCAACAATGCTTAGGTTTGGCATTGTTTTACCCGGGATCGCTTCAATCTCGCCTTTGGCCCAGTCTTTGACAAGACCCATAGGCTGTGAAATCTCGCTTACCGAGTCATGGCCGAGAGGTGTTGAGACAAGGTCTTTGTAGACGCCAGGCAGATGTGATTTCGCCATTTCGGAGAAAACCTCCGCAAGCTGGCGGTAAATATCCCAGTCCGAACGCGATTCCCAGAGCGGGTTCACAGCCGGATTGAACGGGTGAACAAAGGGATGCATGTCTGTTGATGACAGATCTGTTTTCTCATACCAGGTGGCCGCAGGCAAAACAATGTCCGCATACAGCGGCGTTGTGGTCATCCGGAAATCCAGGGCAACCATCAGATCCAGCTTGCCTTCCACATCTTCCCGCCAGATGATTTCCTCCGGCTTCTGCTCTTCATTCGGCTCGGCGAGCAGCCCGTCGGAAGCTCCCAGCAAATGCTTCATGAAATACTCCTGCCCCTTCGCAGAGCTTGAGATCAGGTTCGAGCGCCAGATAAACAGTGAACGCGGGAAGTTCTCGGGAGCGCCCGGATCCTCCACCGCAAAACGCGTTTTACGCGATTTGATCTCTTCCAGAGTGTGGCTAATGATTTCGGCATTGGACTTCTTGCCTTGCTGCGCAGCTTCTTCCGCGAACAGTAGGCTGTTCTTATTGAACTGCGGAAAGGATGGCAGCCAGCCGAGACGTGCAGCCAGCACGTTATAGTCAGCCGGATGCTGATAGGCTACCTCTCCGCCAGTCGGCGACTTCAGCGAATCCGTGCCGCTCTCCTCATAACGCCATTGCTCTGTTGCAAAGTAGAAAAACGATGTGGCATTTTGCTGACGGGACGCACCCTGCCAGTCTTTGGCAAAGGCAATAGTTGACCATCCTTCAATCGGACGGCATTTCTCTTGACCGACATAATGCGCCCAGCCCCCGCCATTGACACCTTGTGAAGCGGTGAGCATCACCAGATTCAAGATGGAACGGTAGATGGTGTCACTGTTGAACCAGTGATTGATCCCAGCCCCCATGATAATCATCGAACGTCCGCCCGTATCAATCGCGTTCTGGGCAAATTCACGGGCGATTTGAACGACAACACTTGATTTCACACTCGTGATTTTCTCCTGCCAGGCAGGCGTGTAAAGAGAGGATTCATCATTGTAGTCCTTGGCGTTCAACAGGCTGGCTGTACGAGCGATGCCGTACTGGCTCATCATCAAATCATAAACAGTGGCAACAACCCGTTCTGTACCGTCTGCCATCTGTATTGTTTTGACCGGGATCATCCGTCTGAACGTACCGTTACCGGCATTATCGAAGTAAGGGAATACAATTTCTGCCCACTGTTCTCCATGACCTTCAATACTCAGCGCCGGCTCCACTTTGCTTCCATCTTCACGTTCAAGAATCAGGTTCCATTGCTTGCCTTCTTCCCAGCGCTGGCCCATGGTCCCATTGGGAACGATGAACTCACTGGCCGACTCGTCAAAGATGACTGGTTTCCAGTCTGAATGCTGCGATGTCTCACCGAGGTCGCTCGCCCGGAGGAACCGTCCGCCTTTCAAGGCATCTTCATGTGTGTCCAGCAAAATCAGAAAAGGCATGTCTGTGTATTGCTTGGCATAATTCAGGAACATCGGTTCCTGGCGCTCATTGTAGAACTCATTCAGAATTACATGCGTCATAGCCTGGGCGAGCGCGGCATCCGTCCCGGGATTTGGAGCCAGCCAGTTGTCGGCAAATTTGACGTTTTCCGCTAGGTCCGGCGCCACCGATACTACCTTGGTTCCCTTATACCGCACTTCCGTCATGAAGTGTGCATCCGGTGTCCGGGTAAGCGGCACATTGGAACCCCACATCATTAAATAGCCAGCGTTGTACCAGTCGGAGGATTCCGGCACATCCGTCTGTTCGCCCCAAATTTGCGGAGATGCCGGAGGAAGATCGGCGTACCAGTCATAGAAGCTCAGCATTTGACCGCCCAGGAGCGAGATGAAGCGCGCACCCGAAGCGTAGCTGACCATCGACATGGCCGGAATAGGTGTGAAGCCGGCAATCCGGTCGGGACCGTATTTTCTAATGGTATAAATCAGTTGTGCCGAAATGAGGTGCAGTACATCGTTCCATCCCACTCGGATATGGCCGCCTTTGCCACGGGCCTTCTTGTAAAGTTCAGCCTTTGCGGGATCTTCTACAATGCTGGCCCATGCGTCGACGTAATTGTCATGCTCGGACAGCGCCGTCTGCCATAGACGCCACAGCTTCCCTCTAACATAGGGATACTTCACGCGCAGAGGACTGTATTCGTACCACGAAAATGTAGCTCCACGGGGACAGCCACGCGGTTCGAATTCCGGCATATCCGGCCCGCAGGAAGGATAATCAATCTGCTGGTTCTCCCAGGTAATAATTCCGTTCTTCACAAATACCTTCCAGCTGCAGGAACCTGTACAATTGACTCCGTGAGTGGTGCGGACTACTTTATCATGAGACCAGCGCTGGCGGTACATATTCTCCCAATCCCGGTTTTTCTCCTCAAGAATGGACCAGTTCCCGGAATAGCTTTCAATTGGCTTGAAAAAGTTGAGACCATATTTTTTCTTCATCGATTACGAACACTCCTTTGCAGAATGAAGGACAGGGTTGCGTAAAAATATACATTCATTCAATTAATCTCATTATGGATCCCCCTGGCGATACTTCCCATTAGGGAATCGCCTATTGAGCCGCGGGAATTCCCTTGATCTGAATAAAAAGCAAAAAAAGCCTTCCTCGCTGAGAGAAAAGCTGTGCGGTGTACTAGATAATAAAGGATATTGGCTCCTATTAGGGAGTTCCCTGTTTGTGATCCGGGGAATTCCTTAGCGGGAATTTCACTGCTTTCTGGTGTGCTATACTGAAAAAAAACGAGAGGATGAGCCACATGACAGGTCCTTCATTGCGCCAGTTGCACGCCCATCATGCCATTCATCAAGGCGGGCTGTCCGGTGCTATAGCTAAAACTGAAGAAGTGGAAGAGCTTCTGGAAGCAAAAGAATTCGAGGTGGCGCGCCAAGCGGCCGATCATTTGATTGAGTACTGGGAGACGCGAATCATTAGCCACGCCGATGCGGAGGAAGACGGATTCTATCAGGAAGTAGCCGACAAGAATCCTCACTTGCAAGACGCAGTTAAGCAGCTGATACGTGATCATGAACTGCTGCGAATCATAGTAAAAGATGTGAAAGCAATGCTTGCTGAAGACGGACTCACTCCTGAGGTGATTCATCGGTTCCATGCCTTGTTGGTTGTGAACTCCATTCATAGCCGGGATGAGGAACGGCTGTTGTTAGCGGAGGCGTGACCTTCTCCTGCTGTTGAAGAATAGCACGCAAGTCATCTTTGTTGATTAATAAATCCTGCAGCGTATATTCATTTAGCACCTGCAGATAGGCTTGAAGTGCTCTGGCAAGCGCTCCTTTAAGTCCACAAACCGGGGAGATCGGACAGCTGCCGCCTGAAGGATTGAAGCAATCGACAAGATAGAAGTCGTCTTCCATCCGGCGTACGACCTCCCCAATGTTTATCTCTTCAGGTGTCCGGGCAAGCCGTATACCTCCCCCCCGCCCTCTTACAGTTTCAATATATCCCGCCTTTCCTAATTCGTGTGAGACCTTCATCAAATGATTTTTGGAGATATGATAAGCGTTCGATATATCTTGTATGGTTGAAAGCTCACTTCGCTGCTTTGATCCAAGATAGAGGAGGATTCGCAAAGAATAATCTGTGTACAAAGTAAGTCTCATATTTCCCTCCATTTGTAGGTATAGTAAGTGATATTTATTACAAATAATATCATATATATTGTCCATTTTGTTAAAGTGGTATTTTAAATATATCTTTTAACTTAAAATGAGTATATATTAAATTTGTAACAATTGAGAGGAGCTGATCGTTATCTTATCACAGGAAACCCGGGATATTGTCAAATCCACAGCACCCGTATTGGCCGAACATGGCACAACCATTACATCAGTGTTTTACCGGAATTTGTTCGAAGCCCATCCAGAACTTCTTAATGTATTTAACCATGCCAACCAGGCGCAAGGCCGCCAGCAGGCTGCACTCGCCAATGCGGTATACGCAGCAGCCGTCCACATTGACAACCTTGAGAATATTCTGCCTGCGGTTGTCCAGATTGCACACAAGCATGTCAGTCTTGGCATTAAACCGGAGCATTACCCGATTGTCGGCGAATTTTTACTGAAAGCCATCAAGGAAGTGCTGGGTGATGCCGCCACCGATGAAATTCTCAAAGCATGGGAAGAAGCATACGGCGTCATCGCAGGTGCTTTTATCGGCGTTGAAGACAGCATGTATAAAGAAGCGCGTGAACAGGAAAATGGCTGGAATTTCTTCAAACCGTTCACTGTAGTGCGTAAAGTACAAGAAAGCACCAACATTACATCGTTCTATCTTAAACCGGCAGACGGTTCCAATGTACCGGATTATAAGCCAGGACAGTATATCTCTGTGCGTGTCTTAATACCTGGCGAGAAGTATACCATGATCCGCCAGTACAGCCTTTCGCAAGCGCCAAAAGCGGATGAATTCCGCATTTCCGTGAAACGCGAAGCCGATAATGATCCGAATGGCGTCGTCTCGCTTTATCTTCATGAGCAGGTTGCAGAAGGAGATACCGTCGAAGTAAGCGCCCCGGCGGGTGAGTTTTTGCTGGATGCCACCAAAACAACGCCTGTGGCCTTTATCTCTGGTGGTGTGGGCATCACGCCGATGATAAGCATGTTCGAAACCGTTGCGGCAGCAACGCCGGACCGGCCGACTGTATTCCTGCATTCTGCGCGGAATGAAGCATTGGCCGCTTTCCGTAAAGATGTCGAGAAACATGCATCTGCTATGAGCAATGTTAAGACCAAAACCTTCTATTCCGGTGGTCCGGACGGAGTAATTACAGGCGAAGTCCTAAAGACATATGTAGACATTACAGGTGATGCCTATGTTTGCGGTCCGGTACCTTTTATGGAAGCGATGATTCGTGAACTGCATGCGCTCGGAATGAAAGAAGAACAAATTCATTATGAATTTTTCGGCCCCGCCCTGCAATTGGACAACAACTAGGCATGTGAGTGAGATCACTCAGGCTCTTTCCCCTCTGCGATATGCTTTCTGTAATGGAACTGCCACTTAGTGGTAAGTTTGAATTCAGGAGGATTGCATGATGGATAAAGTAGCTGTCAATTATGAGAAAATGTATTACGGATTTCCGGTCATTCTAGTGAGCTTCTACGATGTCAACGGACTTCCAAACGTGACCACGATTTCTTCCTCGTACACACTGAAGGATATGGTGGTCCTTGGTTTTAGCAGTAAGGGATATGCCATCAATCAAATCAAAGAAGTCCATGATTTTGTAATTAATGTGCCGGATCGTTCTATGATGGACGCAATCAGCTATTGCGGAGCGAATTCTGGCCATGAGCTGAGCAAATTTGACAACTTAAATTTAACGCATGTTAAATCGCAATCCGTCAATGCTCCTATGATCCGGGAATGCCCTATCGCCATTGAATGCACGTTGACAGATGTAATCGAACGAGACCAGTTCAAGGGCATTATCAATATACTGGCTCAGATCAAGGGCAGATACGTTGCACAGGAATACCTGAACGATGATGGAGGTTTACAATCCTCAGAATTTGATAATGTTGTCTATATCGGGGACGGCCGGAAAAAGAGCTTCAGATATTTGCAGTAGGCCGCTCCATTGTTCATGTACAATAGAAATGAATACACATAGGCCGCCTCCCGGATCTTAGTCGATCCGGGGGCGGCCTGTACTCTTTTATCGGGAAATAAGCCATTCAAGCAGGACGTTCGCATGATTGTGAACGGGATCTTTTGCTCCATAGACCAAAGTAACCTCATGTCCCAGCACCAGTTCATCAATCTTCGCAGCAAGTCTGCCACGCTCCGGGTCTTCCTCCAGCTCCTTGATATAGCTGCTTGTGAATCCCGCAAACCGCCCTGGCTCATGGCCGAACCATTTTCGCAGCTCCGGGCTGGGGGCAATCTCCTTCATCCATTCGTCAATTGCGGCTTCTTGTTTGGAAATGCCACGGGGCCACAGCCTGTCTACCAGTATCCGGTACCCATCCTCTGGCTTAGCTTCTTCATAAATCCGCTTTAGCCTGAGATGAATATTTTGTTTTTTATACAGCAGCATGATTAACGCGCCTCCTTTCTTATGCACATAGCTGTTGCTTCTTAAGTCTTTGTTTTGTCAGTTAGTATATGATCTAATACTGTCTCTCGAATCAATTGAATCCGCTCCTTACTGGTTGTTACAGGCTGATTTGATATAATGTCTAATTCGCGGACTCTGTAAAATATCCTCTATACAAATTGAACTTATAATTCTTCTATTTTGGGATTGGCTGTGACTACAGAGAATGTTTGGACTTCCGGCCGCTGTTGTCTGCAGATTTCTCAAGATCAATCTAGATAATGAATAAAAGTATAAAACGGCCTCTCTGGTGAAGTAGCTTCAACTGGAGTGGTGAAGCATGTGGACAATGTGGAGGAAATTAAGTCTTCAGATCCTCATCATCTGTAGAATCCGCTCATTCTCCTCCTCCCTGTTCACCCGATGCAATTTCATAGTAGGATATAGTAGTATTATCTTTCCCTGTACATCTGAACAAAGTGAGGAGCATATACCATGATAATCAAACCAAGAACACGCGGCTTCATATGCACAACTGCACATCCAGAGGGATGCGCCAGCCAAGTTCAGCAGCAAATACAAGCGATAACAAAACGGCCGAAGATCCAGGGCCCCCGTAATGTTCTGGTAATTGGAGCCTCAACCGGATATGGTCTTGCTTCCCGAATTACTTCTGCTTTCGGTGCGGGCGCAAGCACAGTGGGCGTGTATCGGCAGAGCAGTCCAAATGGAAAACGAACAGCATCCGCTGGCTGGTATAATTCAGCGGCGTTTGAACGGCTTGCCGAAGAAGCAGGCCTGCAGTCATACAGTGTCGCCGGTGACGCTTTCTCGCAAGAAACCAAAGAGCGAACTATTGAGCTGATTCGCCAGAAGCTGGGACAGGTCGATCTTGTGGTCTACAGTGTTTCTACAGGACGACGGAGTGATCCGCAGACCGGTGAGGTGTATCAATCTGCGCTGAAGCCTATCGGGCGCACCTACACTAATAAAACGGTGGACTTCCATACAGGTGAAGTAAGCACCGTATCTATTGAGCCTGCCACAGAAGAGGAAATCCGCGGCACAGTCAAAGTGATGGGCGGTGAAGATTGGCTGCTGTGGATTAATGCTCTCCGGGAAGCGGGTGTGCTGGCAGACAATGCGACAACGATAGCCTACTCCTATATCGGGCCGGAGCTTACGGATGCGGTCTACCGCTCCGGAACCATTGGCCGGGCTAAAGATCATCTGGAAGCCACCGCCAGAGAGCTTAACGGGCAGATGAAGGTTCATGGCGGTCGCGCATTCGTCGTGGTTAGTAAAGGGCTGGTGACCCAATCGAGTTCCGCCTTGCCGGTCGTTCCTTTATACATCTCAGTCCTGTACAAAGTCATGAAGGAATTGGAACTGCACGAAGGCTGTATTGAACAGACGAACCGCCTGTTTGCAGATCGTCTGTATACTCGTGGAGAAGTTCCACTGGATGAGGAAGGACGCATTCGTATTGATGACTGGGAAATGTCGCCTGCCGTTCAAGCTGAGGTAACCCGCATCTGGAACCTTTTGTCCACAGAGCATATGAATGAACTTACCGACCTGCAAGGCTACCGCAGAGAGTTCTTCCAGTTGTTTGGCTTTGAGAACGCAGACATCAACTACGAAGCGGACACAAACCCGGAAGTTGCTATACCAAACTTGTATCAATAAGTCTGAGATGCATCACATAGAAGTGCTGTTACCGGCCAGGAGCTTCCATAATAGGCGACGGAGGCCTGCACGAGATCCTCGTTGCACTAGGCTGACTATAGCGTAATATCAGGGTGTCCCAATACCGTTGCCTTTAAGGCTGGGACACTCTTTTCTTATCCCTTTTCAAGGCTGCATAAAAGAACCCGGCTTTTGCCAGACTTTCTTTCGATCATATAGCTGGATTACTTGCTGATCCGACCGTGGTCCATTCTCAGCTCAACTCATCTATTATATTTACATAATGAAAGCACCTCACAGGGCAAGCCTGATAGAGTTGTTGAACTTATGCAGATATAGCCGTGTTCAACATAAAACCTCCTTAAATTTTGATAGCTGGCAACTAAAGAAATATGTATTTCTGTACAATCGTTGTTAAATAATTCATTTTCTGAATGCTCTAATAATAACCTTCCGTAATTTTCACCTCTGTAGGATGGGAGGATAGCCAATCTATCAATAATTCCAATCTCTCCTTCCTGCCGGGTGCCTATGGTCCCTATTGGTTCATTATTCACAAATAAAATCTTAACCGTTGAATTGTTAATTCTGGTTATTGCCATCCTTTCCGTTTCGAACGCAACATGATTGGGATATTCTGTTTCTGATACCTGAAGTAATTCGGTTCGTCTTTTAAATGATTCAGTAATAATCTTTGATACGGTTATGCCATCTTTGACGGTGGCTTTTCTTATCTCTGGTTGCTTCATGGATCTTCACCTCAATAGTGGATATTAGGAAGCTATATAGATTGAATTTAAGATTTTCCCATTTTGGCTAGGACGTAACTACGGTGAATATTTGGACTTCCGGCCGCTGTTGTCCCCAGATTTCTTGATTTAGCCCGCTGTATGCGGTGGAAATCCGGTGACAAAGGCGGTCGCTATCGCTCCTACAGTTCCAAAATCCCCCTCCGCTACTTTTGCCTTTTTGTGTAGTTATTAAGTTCATTCTATATAAATCATTCATATTTACATTAGTAACTTATATTAATTAGTGATATAATTTCATCATGAAACCTAAAAACCATCTTACTGATCTTAATGTCGCCGATTTAACCCTGGTGCTCGAAAATTTG
This sequence comes from Paenibacillus sp. IHBB 3054, assembly GCF_051594305.1. NCBI lineage: Bacteria > Bacillati > Bacillota > Bacilli > Caryophanales > Paenibacillaceae > Paenibacillus > Paenibacillus sp. IHBB 3054. The sequence continues at coordinate 124,242 of NZ_JBOFBG010000004.1, forward strand.
ACGAGGATACTGATTCGGTTGCCGTCCATTGAAAAGCTAAGCTTCACAACATTATCTGTCCTGCACACCTTGTCGCGCAAAAGCCCCATGCGGCTGACTGAGCTGACAGCCTCTGAGCAGGTTACGCAGTCGGCAATCACACAGCTCGTAACCCGGCTTGAACGGGACGGACTCGTTGAGCGCCGCCCGGATCCGAATGATGGCCGGGTCGTTCAAGTGTACATAACCGAACTTGGCGCAAATGTGATCGATTCGCGTCGCTTGGACCGCATGGCACAGCTCTCAAAGTTCATCCAAGGACTCAGCCTGGAGGAACAACAGGCCATTGCATCCGCAATACCCGCTTTGCAGCATCTGGCCGAACTGGGGAACGATTAGCAGTCTCCACAGAGGGATATTTCCTTTCTTCGAATTTGGAACAGCATGCAGCAGTTAGTTAATATATCTCTTACGTACAGGGAGGAATTGTAATGACAAAGGCTCCATTTTCGCTTGAACCGACACCGATCCACGTTTCGGATGAATTGCTTGCTGATCTTCAAACTCGTCTGAAGTCTACGAGATGGCCTTTAGACGCCGGTAATGATGACTGGTTTTACGGGGTAAACCGGAACTATCTTGAGGGAATCGTTGATTACTGGATTCACGAGTTTGACTGGCGCAAAGCCGAGAAAGCGATCAACGTCTATGAACATTATAAAGTAGACATTGAGGGAGTTTCTGTGCATTTTATGCGTAAACCAGGCGTAGGACCAAACCCTACACCCTTAATTTTGTCCCATGGCTGGCCCTGGACATTCTGGCACTGGTCCAAGGTCATTGATCAGCTTGCGGATCCTGGCGCCTTCGGAGGCGATCCAGCCGAAGCCTTTGACGTAATCGTCCCCTCACTTCCCGGTTTCGGATTTTCGGCGCCACTGCCGGACAACCCGGATATGAACTTTTGGAAAATTGCCGATCTCTGGCATACACTCATGACAGATATCCTCGGCTATACTAAATACGCTGCAGGAGGATGCGATGTAGGCGCTCTCGTGACAGGTCAACTGGGACATAAATATCCAGATGAGCTCTATGCGATACACATTGGGTCAGCGTTGAAACTTAACTTCTTCAACGGGGAGCGCGCTTGGGATTTCGCAGGAGGCCGCCCTATACCCGGCAATATCCCTGAAGACATCAGGAAGGGGATTCTAAATCTGGATCGCCGTTTCGCATCGCATCTCGCCGTACATGTCCTTGACCCAGCCACCCTCGCCTTTGGACTAAGCGATTCGCCCGCAGGCATGCTCGCATGGATCTTGGAACGCTGGGCAAGATGGAGTGATAATAAAGGCAACGTTGAGAATGTTTTTTCCAAGGATGACATCCTTACACACGCAACAATCTACTGGGTTAACAACGCCATCGAAACCTCAATACGCGTCTACGCCAACGCCAACCGCTATCCGTGGACGCCTGCTCATGATCGCTGGCCTGTCATTGAGGCACCAACCGGTATTAGCTTCGTGGGCTACGAAAATCCGCCAGGGATCACAACCGAAAACCGCGTACAGAACTTCCTGGACAGCGATCGCGCTCCCTGGTATAACCATGTCAATATCACAGCCCATGCAGAAGGTGGACATTTTATCCCCTGGGAAATCCCGGACAAATGGACCGAGGACTTGCGCCGGACTTTCCGTGGACGCTAGCTTCCCCATTTTCCGCGAACCTTCTCCGCCTCTTGGACCATTCTATTGATCAATTCGGCGACGGTTGGGATATCTTGGATCATGCCAGTCACTTGACCTGCCCAACCGAACCCCTCTTCTTCACAATCCTCATAAATCCAGCGTTTGTTGGCTTCACCGCTAATATATTCTTTTAATGCTTCATAGGTGGGGGTTACGCGCTCGATTTCGAGAATTTTCTCAGTGTAGGCACTTCGCAGTACCCTGGCCGGTGAATGGATGGAACGTTTGATCACTGTTGTATCCGCCTCAGAACTCTCAATCAAGGCTTTTTTGTAAGAGGCGGAGGCGTCCACACATTCCAGAGTGGCGATAAAGCGTGTCCCCATTTCAATACCTTCAGCACCAAGTGCATGGGCAGCCATCCAGCCCCGGCCATCCCCAATTCCACCTGAGGCAACGACGGGAATTTGAACAGCATCGACCACTTGCGGGACAAGCACCAGGGTTCCAACATCATCACGCCCTAAGTGCCCGCCGCCTTCCTGCCCGACAACAATCACCGCAGATGCGCCTAGCTGTTCCGCTTTTTGAGCTTGTCTTCGTGAGGAAACGAGCACCAGTGTTTTTATAGCCGTGGGCTGCATCATCTCTAATATCGCCGTAGGATCTCCACCAGTAATCGTCACAGCGTGGACCTGCTCATCAATAGCGGTCTGGACCCGATCCCTATAATTAATATTATGGTTGCCAATAGCAAAATTGACACCAAAGGGCTGGTTCGTCAGGGTGCGCGCACGCTCAATTTCCGAGCGCAAGGCATCTGCATCCGGGAGGCTCATAGCGGTAATTTGGCCTAATCCTCCTGCATTTGAAACCGCAGCCGCAAGATCTGCATAGGCTAAATACGCAAGTCCCCCTTGAATAATAGGATACTTTATTTGTAATAATTCAGTTACCCGTGTAGCCCATTTCATCGATATCTCTCCTTCTATCCACTTAAAATCCCCAAATTTTCAACAGCAGCAGGATCACCGTCATTAGAACAACTGCTCCCCCTGCTTGATAATCGACACGCTGGAATGTCAATTGCTTATAGGAAGTTCTCCCTTTCCCATTCCCATAAGCACGCGCATCAATGGCGTGAGTCAATTGTTCGGCACGTTGAATCACCGTTAGAAGCAAAGGCACGAGAATCGGAATATAGGCAAATATACGTTTTGGCAGCTTTAAGGTGGTAATATCATAATCTCTGGCCTTCTGGGCCAGGAGAATCCGATCAAGCTCTTGCATAATCGTTGGGATAAACCGGATCGCAATCACAATCATTAGTGAAAACTGCTCCACCGGCACATTGAGTTTGGATAAAGGGGCCAGTAATTTCTCCAGCCCATGGGTTAAGGTCAGCGGTTTTGTAGTTAACGTTAAAATAGAAGCCAGCAAGATGATTAAGACAATACGCCAAACGAAACGCAACCCGTTCAGCAGACCCTCTTCTGTCACCTCAATAACGGACCAGGACCAAATGATATTTCCTTTCGTGGATAAGGCATTATAGAGAAAAGTAAACATCAAAATAAACAAGACCGGCTTCAAGCCTCTCCAAAAGACCTGCAACGGAATTTTGGATAACCACAAAATGCCGGCCAAGAAAAGGGTTGCGACAACGTAGCTGACGAACGTGTCCAGCATTAGGAAGCTCAGCATGATGATAATCATGCTTACAAGCTTTGTCCGCGGGTCCAGACGGTGAAATATGGAATGCGTCTCCAAATATTGTCCCATTAACAGGGTATTAGACATTTAGAGTCTCCTTGCCTGCCAGATGGGCAACACTTTTGCGAAAATATCCTGCTCTCTGCAGCTTGCCACTTCAATTATCTCACCGGACATTTCCTCAACTATCTTTAACAGTTGTACAGGTTCCGGTAGGGATAAACCGAGTTGCTCCAGCAATTCTGCTTGTTCCAGAAATAAAGTGCCCGTCTCATAATGCCCCATGAGTTGCCCCTCGTGAAATACCATGACTTCATCCGAGTATTCGGCAACATCGTTCATTTGATGGGATACGAAGAGAACGGTGCGATTACCTTGCTGCTGCCATTTACTCAGCAGCTGAAGCAAAGCGGCATGGCTTACTGGATCGAGACCTGCTGTCGGTTCATCCAGAATAAGCAGCTTCGGATCCATCATCAATACGGAAGCGATCGCCACACGGCGCTTTTGCCCCCCGCTTAGCTGAAACGGAACCAATGGCAGGATATCTTCTGTCAGACCTAATTGCGAAAGAACGGTTTCTATCGACTTCTTTATCTGCTGAGGCGTATCCCCACGCAGCTTAGGAGCAAAAGCAAGCTCCTTGTACACCGTCGATTCAAATAATTGATGCTCGGGATATTGAAACACGTAGCCTATATCAGGTAGGGCCTTTAGTTGTCCTTTACGGTCTTTGGGAATGGGATGATCATTAATCAAATACTCTCTGGCAACGCCCGGAACCAGCCCCTTCAGCACTTTGACAAAGGTAGACTTACCGGCGCCTGTATGGCCAATGACTGAGATCCACTTGCCCTCTTGAATCGTGCAGCTGACATTTTGCAGAGCTGTCCGATCGGCATAACTCACGCTTAGATTGTTTAGCTGGTAGACCATTGTGAGCGGATCATCTCCTTCCAATCTACCGTTAGCGGCATGTCCGGATGCAGCATTCGATATACTCGAACCGCAAAAGGAAGTTCTAATTGGTAGTCTTCAACGGGCACCGTTTCAAAAAAGGAAACCGGATCTCCATCAAATACAAGCCGTCCCTTATCCATGAGTAAAATACGCCGCGCAGCCAGCACTTCCTCCATATGATGGGTGATGTGGATAATGGTCATGCCTTGGCGGTGCAGCTCCTGCATGATCGAAAGCACTTGCTCCCTCCCCTGCGGATCAAGCATGGAAGTAGCTTCGTCAAAAATAATAATCCGGGGCCGCATGGCCAGGATGGCGGCGATAGCTACCCGTTGCTTTTGACCGCCTGAGAGCTGATGGGGCATCGATTCCAAATAATCCTCCATTTGCACAGCCTGTAGGGCTTGATCCAAACGGCTGCGTATTTCTTCTCTCGGCACACGAATATTTTCCAATCCAAATATCACTTCATCCATAACCGTTGTAGTAATGAATTGGTCCTCCGGATTCTGGAATACAAACCCTATTTGCACATGGATCATCCTAAGGTCTGCGGGCCTGGAGGTGTTTAGATCCTGAAAGGTTACATCCCCTTGTTTTGGAAGCAGCAATCCATCCATTAGCTTGGCAATTGTAGACTTGCCGCAGCCATTCGCCCCGACAATTGCCACGAACTCCCCCGTCTCAATCGTAAAGCTTAAATCCTCTATGACGGGCTGCCCTTTTTTATAATAAAAATGAACGTGATCGAATGTCAGCATTTAATGACTACCCTTCTGTTGCCGCCATGTTGTGAAAAATGCCTCTATGCTGGTTTCGGTAAAGGCAGGCTCCGGCTTTTGCCACTTCGTTACCTTCGAACCATTCACACCAAAGATTTCACCTGTTAACTCAACATCCGGCTGTGCCAGCAATGCGGCTGTGAAGCGGGCAATATCGTCTGCTTCCCCCACCTGCCAGAACTCCGGGAACGGCTCATTGCGGCTGGCGTACTTTTCCTTCATATGCTGGATGACAGGCCGGGTCATATCCGTTAAGGCAGCAGGTGCAATGGCATTTACTCTAATACCGTTGCGCTTTAGTTCGGCTGCGAGCGTCCACATCATACCAAGCATCCCAGCTTTGGCCGCACTGTAATTCACCTGCTTGATCGAACCTGTTAATCCGGCAGTGGAGGTCATCAGAAGAATGTCTCCGCCATGATTTTGCATATGAGGCAGTGCCCGGCGAATGCTATAAAAAGCTCCATTCAGATGCACATCCAGCACTGAGTTCCATTCTTCATCCGTCATATGCAGACATTGCTGGTCATGCAAATTGCCGGCGTTATGTATCAATACATTTAAACGGCCATACTCAGCGATGACAGCATCCACCATCGCAGTGACCTCAAGCGGATCTGCGACATTGGCACAAATCCCCAGCGCCTCGCCGCCTGTTCGGTGAATCTCCTGCACAACCTCGTCGATTAGCGCCTGCTTTGTCCCGTTGACAATCACTTGATAACCGGATTGGCCAAGCTGTAAGGCGATGCTGCGCCCAATCCCTCTTGTTGCACCTGTAATTACGGCTACTTTATTCATCCCTTCATCTCTTTCACTGAAAAGGTACCTGAAGCAATCACTTCTCCAGATTCTAAAGTGACTTTCACTTCGATATGACCGTCGCGAGGTTCAAAATGAAATACCACATCCGTATCTACTACAAGCGGCTTTTGAAATTTCATGCTATACGTTGTAATCCACTGTGCTGGATGATCGGTTAAATATAACGATTGTGCCAGCCCCATGATATACATACCATGCGCTATAGGCCGCTTATAGCCAGCCTTAACAGCAGCTTCGGCATTCAGATGGATGGCAGCCGTATCTTTAGAGACAGCCGCATATTGCCGGACAGCCTCGGCAATTATACGCTTCTTTATCTTAATCACCTGCCCGGATTAATATGGTATCTGCCGTCCCTATGAGATTACCTTCACAAGTGTATACAAGAGTGTGAAAATAGAAGGTCATCCATTCCTGTCTAACTACTTTCTTATCCATCTTCGTTAAGGATAATTCACAATCCAGGATCATCCCTGCGGTAATTGGTTCCTGGTAAGTGAAATGCTGCGTGCCGTGAATTAAGGGGGCATCCGTCTTCAACCAGGGAATATCGAAGAACTGCCAGAAAATAATCGGCATTGTGGCAGGTGCGATCAGATCACCTTTTATCATTTGCAAGGGAGCTCCGATACTTTGTGCATAGTCAGAAATCCACTCCGCAGTGATATGAACCTGATGCCGGACTTTATTCATTTGACCGCCTCCACCAGCGTGGCCAGACCTATCCCGCCACCAATGCCTAGTGTGGCCAGCCCCCGTTTATAAGGTTTAAATAACATCTCCGAGCATAACCGTGTGATTAAGATACCACCTGAAGCACCATAGGGATGGCCAATGGCCAGTGCTCCGCCTCCACGATTCACCTTTTCCTGCGGAATCTGAAGCTCCTTTAGTGAGGCTAATACTTGTGAGGCAAAAGCTTCGTTAAACTCCACAATATCCAAATCGGCAACACTCAGGTGCTGGCGGTTAAGCACCTTTTGAACAGCTGGAACAGGCCCCATGCCTAAATAATTGGGATCAACACCTGCCGCTTGGGCATCGACGACGCGCAAAATAGGCTTTAGTTGAAGCTCCCGGCATTTCTCGCGGGACATCATCAGAACCAGAGCCGCTCCATCATTCAGAGGACATGCATTGCCAGCCGTTACCGTACCCTGTTCCAGAAAGATTGGCGGCAGCTGCTGCAGCTTTTCCAGGCTAGTATTGGCTCTGGGACATTCATCTAGCGTAACCCATCCGCCATTCGCTTGTACAGGAACGATCTCTTGCAGAAATCGGCCGGTTTGCTGCGAATGAATGGCTTTTTGATGGCTTTTCAAAGCATAACGGTCCTGTTCTTCCCGGGAAATCGCGTATTTGCGGGCGACATTCTCGGCTGCAATGCCCATATCCGGGTCGCCGTAGGCGCTTGGAGTGAAACGGGCCCGTGTATATAGCTGCGGTGCACCCGTTAGTGTTTGCGGTTTGGCCATTTTCCATGGGGCACGGCTCGTACTCTCAACTCCACCAGCCAAATAAATCTCACCAGCACCACTTTGAATCAGCCTTGCCGCAAGATTGACTGCCTCCAGACCAGAACCACATTGCCGGTCAACCGTGACACCCGGGACCGTCACTGGCAGTCCTGCTTCCAGAGCAGAAAGCCGTGCGATGTTGCCGCCTGGACCTACTACATTGCCAATGATGACATCATCAATTAATTCCTTCGGCACATTCGTTTCTGCGACAATATGCTGAATAAGCGGTGCTAATAATGCTTCCGGCTCAAGAGCACTTAACACTCCGCCGATCCTGCCAATGGGCGTCCGTTTAGCGATCACAATTACAGCCTCTATCATATCATCCATCTTTTCGCGTAGTCTTTCATTGCCTGCCGGGCAATTTTTCCACTACTTGTATAAATGAACTGCTCTACCGTGATGAGCTGTTTTGGGGCCTTGTAGTTCGCAATTTGCCGGCAGCAGTAATCCTTGATTTGTTCTACAGATAAACGCGTTTGTCCGCTCCACTTCACAAGTGCTGTCACCTGTTCACCCCAATAGGCATCCTGTACTCCCAGTACCATCACTTCTTGAATTTCCGGAATCTGCTGCATAACAGACTCTACTTCCTCAGGAAAAATATTAAGACCACCGGAGACCATCATGTTTTTTGAGCGGCCAGCCAAATACAAATATCCATCCTGATCCATATACATAAAGTCTCCGATGATCAGCCATCCGTCACGAAAAACCGCTGAAGTCTCTTCCAGCAAATGATAATACCCTGTAAACATCATATCACTCCGAATGTAAAGCTGCCCGATGCTCCCTCGGGATACCTCCTGGAGATGTTCATCACGAATTGATATCTGTACACCGGAAAAGGGTTTACCTACTGAATCCGGCTTGTTGTCGGCATGAACATCCAGGTAACTGATATAACTAGCTTCAGATGAGCCATAGAATTCATATAGCTTCGCTGCGCCGAATATCTCCCTGCACCTATTCTTAGACATCTCTGACCATTTCCCGCCTGAGCTGATTAATGCCTGAATTTGCGTCTGACCAAATTTATCCTTCTGCTGGAGGAGTGCTTCAATCATCGTCGGCACGACGAACAAAATAACATCGGGATTCTGTTTACACAACTGTAGAACCTTGCCGGCATCGAACTCTTTTACGATATGAAAGGTTGCACCGCTATATAGACTCTGCATTACCGCGAATAAAGACAAGGAATGAACAAAGGGGCCCGGAGCTAACATATGCTCTATGCGGTTTAGCTGGAAAGCCTCTTTGGTCGCCTCGAAGCTCTGAATCCACGACAAGTGAGTGCGCATATAACCCTTAGGTGTTCCTGTTGTGCCTGAAGTAAAGCCGATAAACAATAATTCATTCGATTCATCCATTTCAGCTTCCGGCTTGAGAGTGAGCAACCAGCTGTCATAAGAACCTGAACCCATGTCCTGATCAGAAAAAGTTAGAAGTTGAATTTCCGGGTCCTGCAAGTCTAGAATCTTTGCCAAATAGGTCTCTGCAAAAATCATTTTCGGCTGACATTGCTGTAGAACAGCGTTCACTTGATTTATACTCCATTTGGGATCCAAAGGGATGGGAACACACCCGGCATAAATAGCTCCTAAAAACACCTCTACAAATTCAATGCGGTTCGCAGATAAAATGGCAATCTTATCATGGTGAAGGCCATTTTGCCGTATACCCTGTGCAATTGTAGTCATACGCTGTACCAATGACCAATAAGTACGGCTCTCTTCGCCATCGGTTAAGGCGATATGGTCGGGCTGCTGGACTGCATAACGCAGTAAGGGTTCAATCAGATTCATCGTTCATCACTTCTCTTCGATTGGACTGACGGCTTTTAATTGTAGCGCTATAATAGCAGCTATGACCGCTTTAATACAATCCCCCGGCAAAAAGGCGGTTGCTCCCACAAGTCCGGCCCAAATAGAGGTATGTGTAATCAAAGCCATAACCGGCGCACCGATCAAACTAACAAGCATCACACCAAAAACTAAGTTGATGACGATAATTTTCCATGTTTTTACATTGGACCAGATTTTTTCTGTCGCATATCCGATACAAAATGCAGCTACGGGCCAGCTTAGAATGTAACCGGCTGACGGCCCGACTAATGCAGAGAAACCTCCACGGCCGCCGGATAATAAAGGTAAACCCAGAGCGACTAACACGATAAATAAAATCAGGCTAAGACTTCCCGTCTTCTTACCTAAAAAACTTCCCGCCAGCATCACACCAAGTGTTTGTGCGGTAATGGGCACTGGGATAAACCCTAGTGGAATCGGTGGAATCATACCTAATACCCCTATTAGTGCAGCAAATAATGCGGCAAATACCATCTCTTTTGTTTTCAACTTGCGACCTCCGTTAGTGTGATGGAAATATTAATTCCTATGAGATTTGTCATCTATATTTAAGCTAAATCATAGTTTGATATGTTAGGATTGTAAACCTTATTCATATAATTTTTGGCTGGTATTTGAATCGAATAATACAATAACAACGGATTATCCGCATTATTCTCCTCATTTTCTCCGTCATTATTTCTTGACCTGGTGTTAACACCAGGTATTATAATAGCCTCATGGATGGATATATATTTCAGTCCTGTACGGAGGTGTTGAATAATGGCAGAAAATTATAAAATGAAGGAAATCATGGAACATTTTGAGGTCAGTGAAGACACCTTGCGTTATTATGAGAAAATAGGTCTCTTACCTCCCGTGGGCCGTAAAAACAATGGTCACCGGATATACAACAGCTCGCATATGGAGACACTTCGAATGATCCTGTGCTTAAAAAAAACCGGAATGTCACTTCAAGAAATAAAACCTATCCTTCAGCTTCAATTGGAAGACAGCAGCACATCAACTATCGAGTGGCAGGATAGACTTTGCGATTATCAAAAAAAGATCGAACAGCAGCAGCAAGAGCTCCAGCAAATTTGGGATATGATTGAAATGAAACTGCAGACTGGACGAAAATTCGGTGACTTCTCTAATGCTGACGGCTCCGCTTGACCTGGTGTTTAGACCAGGTTGTAAGATGTGATGCAGAGTCCTCCCATGGATTCCCACATCAAACAAAAGAGGAGCAAATAAACATGAATCAGACCGTTGAGATAGGCAGAACCGGACTGGCAGCTTTTAAAATCGGGTTTGGAGCGGGTGTAGTCGGCAATTCTATGATGTATCCGAAGATGGACGATGATTTAAGCCGGCAATTAATTCAGGCTGCCCTGCAAAAAGGCATCAATTTCATTGATACCGCCTTTTTGTACGGATTGGGCCATTCCGAGGAGATCATCGGTGAAGCGATCCGCGAGTATGGAGGGCGTGAACAGCTTGTCATTTCTACGAAGGCCTCTCCGAGCCCGGAGTTCACGCCAACCGGTCTGCAAGTAGACAACAGTTCAGCTGCATTGCGTAAGGCTGTGGATGACAGCTTGACAAGATTACAGACAGACTATATTGATATTTTCTTTTTACATTTCCCTGATACCCGCACCCCACTGTCTGAAGCTGCTGACACACTGGCGGAGTTGAAAAAATCCGGAAAAATCAAGGCTGTTGGGGCTTCGAATTTAAGCTATAGTCAACTTCAGGAATTTAATGCAGAGGGGCATCTGGATGTACTCCAAGCTGAATATTCACTGCTGGTCCGTCAACCAGAAGAAAAGGTGATTCCTTATTGTCTGAAGCATGGAATTTCTCTGATTCCTTTTTTCCCGCTGGCATCCGGTCTGTTGGCCGTTAAATATACGAAGGATGATGTCTTCAACGATACCTCGCGAATGAACAACCCTTTATTTCATCAAGAGGCATTTCAAGCTAATGTGGAACGGGTCGAGCGATTCAAAGCCTTCGCACAGAACAAAGGGGCTGACCCTGCGCAAATCGCCCTTGCCTGGTTATTGACCCGTCCGGCTGTGGATTTGATCATTCCCGGTGCAACGAGGCCTGAACAGATAGAGTCCAATCTCCAGACGCTGAATATTCAGCTAACCGAAGACGATCTCAAGCAGCTGGAGACTATTTTCTAAGAGGTTGAAAATGAGCTTCAACTTATAAGTTATGCAGCCTAAAAAAGAACATCCGTAGGGCTAATGGCCTTACAGATGTTCCTGCTTTGACAAATGCGGAGAAAGGCGCTCCAGATTTGTGCCTGTGTAATAGCGTCCAGCATCGTAGTCATCTCATCGGCAATAATATATTTTGTGGCAGGATTCAGGGAACGGACGATGCAAAAACGCTGCTTCTCCCCCCCTGAGAGTTCAACCGGCCAATATTCGGGACATTGTAGTTTTTCCGCATCCGCTGTAACCTGATAACCCTAGAACCTCGCCCGGGGCTACTGACAGGTATTTCATGGATTTTGGGACACCCAATGCTTGATCCTATTTGCCCGTTCCGGGCAGCTTCAGCCGCAGTTCAGCGGTTCCTGTTAACCATATAATTCAATAAATGCTTCAGAAAAGCAATATTCCGGGGCAGCTCGCTCAATGCTTCCGAGGCCAGACAGTAGTGTTCCCACAGCTCTTTCCGGGCGTTCTCCAGCCCAAGAATGGATACGAAAGTCGAAGTGTTATTTCCGGCATCCTGGCCAACGGGTTTGCCGAGCAATAGCCGGTCACCCTCCTGGTCGAGTAAATCATCTTTAATCTGGAAGGCGATCCCCGCATGATAAGCGAATTTCTTCAGCGCCGCAATTTCCGCCTCCTTCACCTGAGCCAGCATAGCTGGCATGACCAGCGCCGCCTCGAAGGCAATCCCGGTCTTGTAAAAGCAGATCTCATTCAGTTGCTCCAGAGTTAAATCTTCTCCTTTGGAATGCAGATCCATCGCCTGCCCCATGCACATATCCCCCGTCTTTTGTGCTGAATACTGCATCAGGGCAAGCACGGTTTTCGGATCGAAATGACGGAGAGATGCTTGTTCCTCCGTGGCCTTCTGGATCAGGAACAGGCCGGTTAATTCGGCAGTCGCAGCATCATGCACCTGATGCAGGGTTTCACGCCCTCTGCGGGTTGACGCATTATCCTGGGATGGCAGATCATCGAAGATCAAGGAAGCGGTATGCATATATTCCAAGGATCTCAGCAGCGGCACAATCTCCGCTGGCTCCAGCCCATATTCTTTTACGCCCATAACCCACGTTAAGACTGGACGTATTCGTTTCCCATCTCCTTCGAGACTGTAATTAGCAGCATCTATAAGAAGTTCCTTCATCGGTGGCATTCCCTCAGGCTTGGGGATTAGGAGCTGGCTATTGATCACTCCGCGTACCGTTTTGATCGTATCGTGAAACTCTTCCTTTTCCTTCCGGTTGTTACGCAGTGTATTAAGCAGCTGGTCCCGAAGCAGTTTGTCGAAGAAATCTACATCCTCTGCTTTGTGAACCATCCGGTCTACCAGGCGTTTGAACTCCGGACTGCCAGCCGCAAATATCTCCATGATTTCGTTGTATTTTTCTCTGCCTAAACGTTCTCTAGAGCGTTTCAGACCGTTAATTACCCGGTCCAGAATTACCTCGCAAGTTTTGGGATCAGAATGAAACACATTATGGAGCAGATGGGAAATGACAGTCCAGTACATTTCAAAGGGATTGATCAAATCGTTACGCCGCTGGCGATATTTTAAATAATAGGTATACGGGGTAACCGCGCCTTCCAGCATATCGTCGGACATATCGGCAAAATCATCCGCCAGCTGATTGTATAAGCCATAATAGAAAGTTCGATGATCAAAACCGTCATCTAGCGGCGCACTGATTACAGAGCGGACAATCAAACGGGAGGAAGATGATTTTAGGATTACAGGAATATAAAGTTCCTCATTGGTATAACCATCATGGGACAGATTCTTTGCCCGGTCTATTTCCTGAGAGTGAAAAAACACATAGGAACGCTCAAAAAACGATTTCTGCGTCTCCGTCCGCTGATGGTTCTTAATGTACTCAAAGGCTTCCCGCAGCTCCGAATGCACGTACTCCATCAGCGGAATCTTTTCCCCGTCCCACTCACCCAGCTCCGGGACAACTCCGCTGAGAAGTGCTTGACGGATCAACCGGGAATACTGTTCCTTCTCAGGAGTGGTTAAGACCGCAGAGTCTAAAAGATCATCAATGAAAGGATAGGTAAGTCCATAGGAATACCCCAGCCGTATGGCTTCATCAAGTCTTAAGGCACGTTCTGCAGGGGCAAGGTTTTCTTCCATCTCTTCCATCACATGTATGACAACCCCGATAATAATCTTAATCAGCTTACGCTGGGCTTGCTCGGGATTCATTTCCTCCGGCAGATTGGCGGAGACGGTTTTGAGTTTAGTAATGACCCAGATCGTGGCTGTTTCTACCCCTTCTTTCTGGGCCCAGCGGTACAGCTTTGCCAAATTCAGCATGTCCGGCTGTGCTTCCCCGCCTGCTGCGGCTGAGGGTATCAACTGATCTTTGATATCGGCAACCATCCGTTGAATCCTGGTTTGAGTGTCCGGAGAATCCAGCGCTTTGCCCAGATCCCTCATATAGATATAGGAAATGCTTCGGTCGAGATAATCATTTAATTTCCCTGTATAATTCAGCCATTGAATATACCGGTGATAATCCGCAGAGCCGGGGTTCCTTTGGTTTCGTGAAAAAAAAGACAGCCATGAATGATGATGAATATGGCTCTTCTTCCACAAATGGAAGTCTGCAGTTAAGGCAGGCACATAACTTCTATTCTTGACCTGTGTAAAAAGTGATGCAAAATATTGAGCAGCTTTCTGCTCAGCCAGCTTATACGCTGTATCGGCATGCAGTGTAAATTCATTCATAAGATGGATTACCTCAACTTCTTTTAGTTTGGACCTTTAACATTCAATCCCTGCAGCTTCGTCGGATCATAGTTATATCATATACGCGAAAGAACTCATTGGGTTACGAGTAACGAGTTATTTCGGGTGAACCGAGAAAGTCTGCAGTGACCAGTCCTGAGAAATTCAGGTAATGGATTACAAAGGAATGATTTTTGTAGCGATATTGTTGCAAAATTCACTGTCATGCTCGACAAAAAGAATAGTTGGTGTGTATTCCAGCAGCAGCTCTTCAATCTGCATCCGGGAAATAATATCAATAAAATTAAGCGGCTCATCCCAAATATGCAAATGGACCTTCTCACTTAGGCTTTTCGCAATAAGGACTTTCTTCTTTTGCCCGCCGCTAAACGCAGATATATCCTTTTCAAACTGTACTCTGGAGAAATCAAGTTTTCTTAAAATCGATTTAAACAGGCTTTCATCAATCCCATTGCTTCTGGCGTAGTCCGTTAAATTGCCCTGTAAATGTGAGGTGTCCTGTGATACGTAAGATATCGTAAGCTGGCTGTCCTTTCTGAGTGTGCCTGTGTAATCAAGTTCCTCGCCGCAAATCAGCTTGATAATGCTCGATTTACCGGAGCCGTTTATACCGGAAAGCGCAATTCGCTCTCCCTGCTCAATCGAAAAGCTGATATCTGCGCAGACGATCTTCTCCCCGTATTGAATCGAGACATGTTCAAGCTCAACCAGCTCGTTTTTATGATAATCAAGCTGTGAAATCTCCAGGCTGTCGGAATTTTCAATATTTTTCAGCAGTTTAGACTTTTCGGCAATGGCAGATTGCTGTCTTTGCTCAATGGCTTTAGAGCGTTTCATCATTTTAGCAGCCTTGTGGCCAACATAACCTTTATCCAACTTGGAACCGGAATTCCGTGTTCCATTTTTGGTTTTCTCCACCTCATGCGACCAGTTGCCCGTTCGTTTAGAAGAATCTGACAAGCGCTTGATGTCTCTTCTTAGTTTTTCATTCTCTGCCAGTTCAAAATGATCTTGCCGCCTTTTATTTTCCCACCAAGCGGAGAAATTTCCCTTTTGAATTTCTATGTTGGTTTTATTGATTGACAGGATGTGGTCTACACAATTATCCAGAAAGGATCTGTCGTGGGAGACCAGGATAAAGCCGCTCTTGGTATTCAGATAAGCACTGACCAGTTTTCTTGCATTTAGATCCAAATGATTGGTAGGCTCATCAATGAGCAAAAAGCTGTTTTCCTTAATAAATAATGCAGCTAGCAGCACCTTCGTCTGCTCACCGTTAGACAAGGAGTCAAATGGCCGGTACAGAACATCCTCGGATACCTTTAGCAAGGAAAGCTCCCGCATCAGCTTCCAGTGAATATAATCCGGGTAGATGTCGCTGATTACGTCAAGGGTATTATTTTCCTTATTCTCGACAGGGAACGGGAAATAGTCAAAATCGACCTTAGCCGAAATCGTTCCGCTATATTCATATTTACCAAGCAACAAGCTTAAGAAGGTTGTTTTCCCTCTCCCGTTTCTTCCCGTAAACCCTAATTTCCAATCGGTATCAATTTGAAAACTTACGTTCTCAAATATATTATCGTAGCTGCCTTCATAGGCAAACGTCAGGTTCGCAACATTGATTAATGACATAAATAATCCTCCTGTATATAAAAAAATAAGAGCTACAAGAAAGTTACTTTCTTGTAGCTCAAATAAATACAGCAAATCCAGCCCCAAAGCGGAGTTAGACAAGGATATTCGTCTGAGTGAAAAGAAATGCGTAACTTTCTTGCGTATAAAGAATAAAACACATGCGAAATAAAATCGCAGTTGTCGTTTTATTGTTTAAAAGATTCGCAAGAAAATTTCTACATTATCCTTTTCAACTCCAGTCATTAAAGTAACAGAATTTTACCATACCATTTTTTTAATTTCAACCCAAGCATGGTTTTGATCAGCAAATCTACTGATTGGTATGATTTTCTCCGCTGGCTTTTGTTTTTCGTTTGCGCAGACCCTTGACGGAGGCTAGGGTGGTTCCTTCAGGAATAGAGATCAAAGAACTTTTCGATACGCCGATCTGCTGGGATGTATAAATTCCGGTATGTCCTGAGAATAAAAAACTGACTACACAAGCGATAAACATATAAACCGCCCCGGTGGAACCAAATAGTTCAATCCCCATAATGAAACAGGCAATTGGTGTATTGGTGGCTCCGCAGAATACCGCAATAAAACCCAGTGAGGCCAGGAAAGGAGCATATAAATGAAGTACACCAGCCAGGCTGTTTCCGAGTGTCGCCCCTATAGCGAATAAAGGAGTAACTTCACCGCCCTGGTAGCCTGTACCTAAAGTAAGTGCAGTGAAAATGAGCTTCCACAGGAACGCAAAAGGCGGCATTTCTGTCTCAAAGGACCCGCTGATGAGTGGAATACCAAGTCCCAAGTAATCCCTGGAACCTATGACATAAACTAAGGCAATAATAATGAGCCCGCCTACCGCACTCTTTAGCATCGGGTTTTTAAAGATGTAGGTGAACGTTCGCTTTAAAAAATGGGTCAGCTCGCTGAACAACATACTGACTAAACCAAACACTATCGCAGCAGCGATCACTTTTAACAGGACGACAAGATCCAGAGCCGGAACAACATCCACCTGATAATGAGTATGATGCACCTTCCATAAGCGGGTAGTCACCAGATCGCCCACAAAACTGGCTGTGAAACAGGGCAGAAGCGCTTTATGGCTGATGAGTCCAATCGCAATCACCTCTAACCCAAAAATGGTGCCGGCCAAAGGTGTCCCGAAAATAGAGGCGAAACCACCACTTATCCCGCACATCAGCAATATTTTCCGGTCCAGCGCATTGATCTTAATAAGTCTCCCGAATGCTTCGGCCAAGCTGCCCCCCATTTGTACTGCAGTTCCTTCCCGCCCGGCTGAACCACCGAAGAGATGAGTGATAAGCGTGCCAAACAGCACCAAAGGAGCCATCCGCAACGGAATCGTTTCATTTCCCTCCCGGATTTGCTCCAAAATCAGATTATTTCCCTTGGCACTGTTTTTGCCGTAGCGCATGTATAGAAAGCTTACCAGCGCGCCTCCCGCCGGAAGCAGAAAGAGCAGCCATCCATGATTCAGCCGAACCTCAGTAACATAATCCAGACTCTTGAGGAAAAAAGCCGAGGCCGTTCCGGACAATACGCCTACTATGCCGCCCAGGACAATCCATTTCAGAAAAGTGCTCCACAGCGCCAGATGGCTGCTTCTTTCCGTAATCGTCGCCCATTTCGCATACATGTTCTTCATTTGCTGTATTCCCCGCTTTTCCGTAATGTATCAGTCCTGATCAGCTCTGCGGTAGTAGCTTACACCCAAACTTCGTGGTGAGGTGCGGGAGAGAAATCCGCTGATGCTCGAAGTCACAAGCACTTCGTCGCATCCCACTTTTTTAATCAATGCTTCCCTTAAATATTCAGCAGGCTGCTCTGCCATCGTCTGTGAGATAAGCACAAGTTTCTGGTCAATCTCGTCTTTGTTGTCAAATGCATTGTGCAGCATCTTATCCAGCGCTTTTGTGGCGCCGCCTTGTGGCTCATTCATGGAGAAATGCATGCGCCCCGACCTGACCGTTGCCGGACTTTTTAAATTCAAAGGACTTTTTATCCGATTATGTAAACCGTAAACATTTCCACCCTGATTTATAAAGTTAAGCTTATCAAGCAGCATTTCTTCCTCCAGGTTTGTCCGGGAGTGATGCAGCTCTTTGGTTATAGTTGCGGGATGCCTTCTCTTCCTCGCCGCTGCGACTGCCCGCAGGACCATCATTGCCGTCCCTGAGGAAATGCTTGAGGAATCAATGACAGTGACTCTTCCTTCTGGAAATTGTTGGGCGGCTGCCACTGCATTCTTGTAGGTTGGGGATAACCCCGAGGCCATGCTGATGAATAACACATTGTCTCCGGCAGCAATACAAGGAGCAAAGAGAGTACTTAAATCATGAGATGTTGGAGCAGCTATACCGGGAATCGTCCCCTTCTCTCTTACGTAGGTGTAGATTTCCTCAGTAGTAATATCGACCGTATGCCGAAATATCAGCTCATTACTAAAAACAACATATACAGGAGCTATGCCAATCTCATATTGTTCAATTACGGTGGGCGGCAGATCTGAAAGACTATCTGTAAATATCTTTACTTTTGTCATTTGGCAGTCTCCTTAAAACACTAGAATCATAGGATTCTAATGGCATTCCAACAGCTTTCTTCGACCCCTTCCAGCAGATCGGTGGTTTCGGTTAACACTCCAGACTTAATCAGCTTGAACAGCAGCACGAACGAACCATATACAATGGCAATCAGCGCATCTGTATTGAACTCTTTGATGACCCCAACTTTTTTACCATTCTCCAAAACTTGGCGAAACGTTCCGAGCAGCTCATCAAAAACCTTTTTGCTTCGGTCATCCAGATAATAAGCGCTATTATGGGATTCGATAAAGAGCAGCGCATTCACATTATTATCGGCAAACTTCACTAAACGCTGAAAAATATAATGAAATTGCTCCCGAATATCCGGCGTGGAATGAATGCCCTCATATTTTAACGTGTCCGAGAACACTTGCACGCAATGCTGAAACAATCCGTTAACAAGCGATTCTTTATTGGCAAAATAGCGATATATCGTACCTGCTCCTACCTTCGCACTTTCAGCAATCATCGGAACGGTTGTGCCGTCATATCCTCTCTCGGCAAACAGCACCAAGGCCGCTTTCATGATATCTTCGCGTTTGTTAGTAGCCAGTGTAATCACCCTTACCTTAGACTGGAATGGTTCCGGATTAAACCGGTATAGATTAGAGCGGAATGAATATTCATTCTCCTATTATAAGACTTTAAAAGAAGAATGTAAAAGGAACCGATCCACAGGATCGGTTCCTTCTGTGTTCCTCACTCTTCTCATTGATCAGCCACCACCAGCATATCCATATGCCGGGCATGACGGAGCAGATAGTGGACGAAGCTTTTTTTGATGAGCGTCCGCCAGAGCGGCTTCCGCACCTGCCCGATGATCAGCTGTGTCGTCTTCACTTCATTGATCCTGATTAATAAATGCTCGTGCAGGTTCTTACGGCTTTCTGCCATAGTCACCTCTAAATTCCCTCCAAGCTGTTCTGTTAGGCGACGCAGCGTCTCCAGCCGTTTCTGCTCCTCGGGTGTTTCTTTCGAACTGCAGTGCACATAATGAACATACCACTCGGCTTTCAAGCGATGCGCGATGCGGAATCCGCGGCGAATCAGCCGCTCTGCCCTTGGTCCCAGATCCACACAGACGAAGATCACCTCTTTCCTGCTCCATGGGCCCCGCAAGGAATTGTCCCGGTCCCAGGCCTCCAGCCTCTCATCTACATCATCCGCAATTTCGCGGAGGGCCAGTTCACGCAGTGCAATGAGATTGCCGATCTTGAAAAATGATTCCAGCGCCTGGTTTACTTTCTCTGAGGCGTATATCTTCCCTTCCCGCATCCGCTCCTGCAGCATTTGTGGCGTTACATCGATCAGTTCGACCTCACTGGCCATTTTGAGAATCGCATCCGGCACGGTCTCCCTGACGCGTACGCCGGTTAATTGGGCTACCGCGTCGTTCAAGCTTTCCAGATGCTGCACATTTACAGTTGTAATGACAGAAATGCCGTTTTCGAGCAGACGGATCACATCTTCATACCGCTTTCTGGTTATACTGCCGGGCACGTTGGTATGTGCCAGTTCATCCACCAGGACGACCTCCGGGCGGCGGGCAATAATTGCGTCCGTGTCCATTTCTTCCAAATGCGTACTTTGATATAGAATTTTGGCCCGGGGTACCGTCATTAATTCGCCTATCTGCTCCTGGGTTTCCTTCCTGCCATGGGTTTCCAGCAGCCCGATGACAACATCGATGCCTCTGCTTTGAAGTATATTCCCCTCCTGAAGCATCTTGTAAGTTTTGCCGACTCCGGGAGCCGCACCGATATATACCTTAAAGGTTCCACGGCGGATCACTTCAATCTTCTTCTCCATCTCTTGACTGGTCAACCGGTGGAAAGGCTCCTTCTTCCCTTGCGGATTACGTTTGATCGGCAGAATCCGTTCTCCTTCCTGCTCAGCCCGGTCGGCCATCAGAAACACATCAATATTGCGGGTCTGCCGCAGCACACGGTCAGCGATCGAGCCTTGCCACCGCTCCTGCCAACGGCTTTTTTGAGAGTGGCCCATGACGATCCGGGTCACGTTGTTTTGAATGGCATAACGCACCAGTTCGGAAGGAAGCTGGCGTTGTAGGGTGAGAGGAAGCTCTTCAAACCTGGCGCCCACCCGCTCTACCAGCTTTACAATCGAACGCTTAAAGGTCTGCTGGTCCTTCGTCAGCGGCCGGTTGGGAATAGCAAATGTCACCACAATCAGATCACCGCCCAACCGCTTGGCGATTTGCTGGCCTCTTCTCACATAAAGCGAGCCGTTCCAATGGTACTGCGCGGATACCAGTATCCGCTCCATCGCGCCGGAAGGACCAATGAGCCCATGTTCTTCGCGATGTTTCTCAAGCGAATCATTGACGCCTTCAGCCACCAGACGCAGAGACAGCTCACGAAGCACGCCGAGATTGCCGGGTCGGGACAGTGCAGGATGTGTCTCATGGCCCAAAACACCCTCCTCGATCCGCTTCAGAATGGTTTCGGGTGAGACATCGATCAAGCGGACCTCATCTGCAAGCTCCAGGGTATGCAGCGGTACGGTTTCATCTGCACGGATTCCCGTCATTTGAAAGATGGTCTCCCCCACTCCGGCCAATTCATACACATTGATGGTCGTAATCACGCTGATGCCGTTGTCCATTAAATAACGGATATCTTCCAGCCGCGTCTGAAAACGGGCTTCTTTGCGGTTGCGGTGCGCCAAGCCATCTACAAGCAGTACCTCGGGATTGCGCTCCAGCAGAGTCTCCAAAGGAAGATCCTTCTGCTCCTTGCCGTCTTTCGACCAATGAATGCTGGGGACACGCTCCAGATCGGCAAGCTGCTGCATGGTTTCCGCTCTCTGCATCGTCGATACGGCACTGATTACAACATCAATGCCCTGCTTTTTCAATAACTTGCCTTCCTCCAGCATATGATAGGTTTTGCCTGATCCGCTGACAGAGCCGATGATAATCTTCAGCCTGCCCCGGTGCAAACGGTAAATGGAATACAGAATTTCTTCCGGAGTTTTTCGTTTGTATGGTGCCACTCGTTAACCTCCAATCCTTAAGCGGAAACTACCCCTGTCCGCTGAAAGCGCAGGCAGGGGTGAGCCGGTTCTAATTCGCCGGTGTTTCCATTAAAGCGAGATTCAGCTTCAGCACATTGACACGTTCCTCACCAAACACCCCAAGATCGCGGCCTTCAGTATATTTTGCCACCAATGCTTCTAGCTTATCTGCTGAAATACCGGTCAGATTGCTGATTCTGGGGATCTGTACCGTAGCCGCAGCGGGAGATATATGCGGATCCAGGCCGGAACCGGAGTTCGTGACCAAATCTATAGGCAGCTCACTAACCGGAACGTCAGGGTTATTCGCTTTCCACTCAGCTATAGAATCGCTGGTGCGCTTTAGCATATCCGGATTGGACGGTCCATAGTTGTTCGATCCCGAGGCTTCAGCCTTGTATTCAATACTGGATACACGGCCCTGGAATAACGCCGGATTCTTAAAGTTCTGGCCAATTAGCTCAGAGCCAATCACCTGCCCTTCTCCATTCTTCAGCAGGCTACCGTTCGCCTGGGAAGGCATGAGCACCTGGGCAAGCGCGGTAGAAGCCAGCGGATAGATGATCCCGCATAATACAACGAACACTAGGCTAAGTCTTATCACACTAAATATATATGAACCTTTAGATACAGGCTTTTGCTCTATTGCGCCTGAATTGACGATTTGCATGGTTTGTTCATCCTTTCTTCTAGCCGAGTGCAGTGATCTTAAATCCAAATGCTTACCACCAGGTCGATCAGTTTAATGCCGAGGAAGGGAACCAGGATCCCGCCAAGCCCATAGATAAATATATTCCGGCTCAGCAGCTTGGTGGAGCTCATCGGCTTATACGATACGCCTCTCATCGCCAGAGGGATAAGCAATGGAATGATAATTGCATTAAAGATCAGTGCCGAGATAATCGCGGAGCTTGGAGAACCTAGTCCCATTACGTTCAGCACTTCCATCTCTGGAATGGCCAGCGTAAACATGGCGGGAATAATCGCAAAATACTTGGCGATATCATTCGCGATACTGAAGGTTGTCAATGCTCCGCGTGTCATCAGCAACTGCTTGCCGATCGCCACAACCTCAATGATCTTGGACGGGTCGGAGTCCAGATCAACCATATTGGCCGCTTCCTTCGCCGCTGTGGTTCCGCTGTTCATCGCAAGTCCCACGTCCGCCTGTGCCAATGCAGGCGCATCATTCGTGCCGTCCCCAGTCATTGCCACCAGCTTGCCTTCACTTTGCTCCCGGCGGATGACCTCGATCTTATTCTCCGGTGTACTTTCGGCAATGAATCCGTCGACTCCGGCCTCGAAGGCGATAGTAGCGGCAGTCAGCGGATTGTCCCCTGTACACATAATCGTCTTGATACCCATTTTGCGCAGTTCATCAAATCGTTCCTTCATCCCTGGCTTAACCGTGTCTTTCAGATAGATAAGTCCGTATATCCGGTTATCCACTGCAACAGCCAGCGGTGTTCCTCCTTTACCGGCAATGGCATTCGTTTGCTGATCCAATTGATCTGGAATCTGTCCTCCTTGGGAGGACACCCAGCGCTTAATGGAATCCACAGCCCCTTTGCGAACCATCCGGCCGTCCTGCAGATCCATTCCGCTCATCCGCGTTTCGGCGCGGAATTCTATAAACTCGCCTCCAGCCATAAGGCTGCTGTCGTAACTGTATCCTTGTTTCTTGGCCAGCTCAATGACGGAGCGCCCTTCCGGCGTCTCATCTTTCAGCGAGCTGACAGCTGCCCATCCGGCCAGATCCCCTACTGTCTCATTGCCCACAGGAACAAATTCACTGGCCATGCGGTTGCCAAAGGTAATCGTGCCGGTCTTATCAAGAATCATCGTGTTGATGTCTCCGGCAGCTTCGACTGCTTTACCGGACATGGCGAGCACATTGAACTGTGTAACCCGATCCATGCCCGCAATTCCGATTGCCGACAATAACCCCCCAATGGTAGTGGGGATCAGACAGACCAGCAGCGCAATCAAGACCGGAATTTCCAGGTTGACCTCCAGATAAGCGGCAATAGGCTGCAGGGTGACTACCACGATCAGGAAGATAATCGTCAAGCTGATCAATAGCGTGTTCAGCGCAATTTCATTCGGTGTTTTCTGCCGTTTGGCTCCTTCCACCAGTGAGATCATCCGGTCAAGGAAAGACTCGCCGGGTTCACTTGTAATCTGTACCTTGATCTGATCACTTACGACTCTCGTACCGCCTGTCACGGAGCCAAAATCTCCGCCGGCTTCTTTAATAACGGGAGCCGATTCACCTGTTATAGCCGATTCATCCACGGATGCCAGCCCTTCAATGACTTCGCCGTCGCCCGGAATAAGTTCTCCTTGACTGACAACAACGACATCGCCTTTACGCAGTTCGGAGGAAGGAACTATCTTAATGACGCCTCCCACCAGTCTATTCGCGGAAATATCCTGCTTGGTCTTCTTCAATGTATCCGCCTGTGCTTTCCCGCGGCCTTCCGCCAGAGCTTCCGCAAAATTGGCAAACAATACGGTAACCAGCAGTATGAAGAAGACCGCTATATTGAAGCCTCTAGCCTCCTCAGCGTCGAAATAACCAGGGGCGAGAATCATTAGCAGAACAATAATTGTTCCAATTTCAACCACAAACATGACCGGATTCTTCATTAGTGTCATCGGATTCAGCTTGATAAAGCTGTCCTTGACTGCACTTCGTATAATAGGCCCACTCAGCAGCTTCTTTTTTTGTACAGTACTCATCTCTATTTCTCCCTCTTTCCTACCGTAGAGTCAAATGTTCAGCAATCGGCCCCAGGACCACGACCGGCAGAAATGTCAGCGCACCAATGATCAGCACCGTACCGATCAAGATGCCGGTGAACAGACCGTTGTCTGTACGGAATGTGCCGATTGTCTCCGGTACGGGTTGCTTGCGGATCAGGGAACCTGCAACGGCGAGCATTGCAATGATTGAGATATAGCGTCCTAGCAGCATTACAATACCAGTCATCACATTCCAGAATGTGCTGTTGTCCGCAAGTCCTTCGAAACCTGAACCGTTGTTGGCAGCAGAGGAAGTGTATTCGTATAACACTTGCGTCAGACCATGGTACCCGCTATTACTGATAGCGCCTTGCCCCAGATCTGTCAGGAATGAGGCTGCTGTCGGTGCCAAAATGATCAGCGGATGAATCAGTATCGCCACCGCGATCAGCTTCATCTCCCTCGCTTCAATCTTTCGACCGAGGAATTCCGGCGTCCTCCCCACCATCAGCCCGCACAGGAAGACCGCAAGCACGGCGTACATCAGCATATTGATAAGGCCCACGCCTTTGCCACCGAAGACGTTATTCAGCATCATTAACGCAAGCGGCGTGATACTTCCCAGCGGGGTTTGGGTATCATGCATATTATTGACGCTACCTGTCGTCGCAGCGGTTGTTACTGCCGTAAACAAGGCGGATTGTGGTACACCGAAGCGGACTTCTTTTCCCTCCATGCTGCCTTGAGAAGTCTCAATCCCCAGGTCTGCCATTGCCGGATTTCCTTTGATCTCCGCAGCATAATTGAGCGACAACAGCAATACGAACAAAGTCATCATGGCCGCAAAGATGCCCCAGCCCTGCCGTTTATTCTTAGCGAACAGTCCGTACATATAAGGCAAGGATGCGGGCAGCATCCACATGGACAGGATTTCAATGACATTGGTAAGCGGTGACGGATTCTCAAATGGATGTGCGGAATTCGCCCCGAAGAATCCTCCGCCATTCGTTCCCAGATGCTTGATGGATTCCAGTGAGGCAACCGGCCCGATCGCAATCTGTTGAGCAGCACCCTCCAGCGTAGTTACCTCCAGTGTAGGTTTCAAGGTCTGCGGAACATGAAGTGCTACTAAAGCCATTGTTACAAGCAGTGCAAGCGGCAGGAACACCCGAATAATCGCCTTGACGAAGTCTTCGAAGAAATTCCCCAGTGAATTTTTACCGGTAATTCCTCTCACAAAAGCTGCTGCTACGGAAAAACCGCTGGCTGCCGATGTGAACATCATCATGGTGATAACCGCCATCTGCGAGAAATAGGAAAGACCGGTCTCCCCGCTGTAATGCTGCAGATTAGTGTTGGTCATGAAGCTGATTACCGTGTTAAACGTAAGGGTCTGTTCCAGCTCGGTAATTCCATTCGGATTTACAGGCAGTCCGCCCTGCAGGCGGAGAACCAGATAACCGAACACAACCAGCACAATGTTGGTAGAAAGAAAGCTGAGTGCATAGGTCTTCCAGGACATCCCTTCACGGTTTTTCAGGCCGCTTACCTTGTATATGCCTCGCTCGAATCCCCCAAAGATCCGGTCCAACCGGTTTGGTTCATTTGAGAACACATGATATAAATAAGTTCCTACCGGTTTAACCAGTAGTAGCAGTATGGCAATGACTACGACGATTTGTATAATACCCACGAATGCCCCTCCTTCATATAATGAGCTTCAGCTCAATGCTCTATATGTCTTGCTGTTTTTTACCGCACTGCCTAAAATTTCTCCGGATGAATCAGGGCGTAGACCAAATAGAGAAACAACAGCATCGTTGCGATCAGGACCACTGTCATTGCTCTTTCCCCCCTTTATCGTCGATGACGTTCCCACACCACTGTGCAAACGCATAGAACATACCGAAAAACACAGCGAGTGCCACCACCATATACATGTCCATCATACCCTTCGCACTCCTCTCCAACATTCTCTCATATCTGCTTTTAACTACTGATTCAGCGTAACATCTATGCCATTAGTTCAGGGTTAGGGTTTGCATGAGAGAATAAAGATTGCATTAAGATTGTCAGAATTCATCATCTTCATAGTCGCCTGCCCTCTTTAAATCAATGTAGTCATAAATCTTCTTAATGGTATAAAGCACCACGATCATGATTGCGATCAACCCGGCATTTTTCAAAAATTCATCCATCATAAAGATCCCTTCCTGAATGTCATATTTAGCTACCGGTTTAGAATAGCACTCACGGCATTAATTCAGGGTCAGGGTTTGTATGAGCGGATAAAGATTGCATTAAGTTGATCGTATAGACGGCGAGTCCTTCCTTTTCTGAAACCAAAAAAAACCGCCTTCACCCAAGACGGTTAATTCCGTACTACAGTATCCAGTTAGTCTGTACATTCTTCCATGTGCGAAAGTTACCTTACTTAATATATAAAATATGTTACTAATTTACTATTTACATCAAGCCCAATTAAGATTATTGTATTAACAGGAAATGATTTCCTTTCCGTAAGTTGCAATTTGGTTTCAAAGTGTTAAGGGAGGGATGAAAGAACCATAACGCGTACAAATGTATGTCTTCCTTGTCGGCTCAGACTCAGGTGTAAAAATTTTAAATTAGAGGAGCGAGAACTGTGAAAGCAATAAAAAAACTTTTTGCTGGATTAATGATGTTTACTCTGATTTTTGGTGTATCCTTTGCCGGATCGGCATTTGCCAGCGGTAATGAGGTCAAGCTTATTGACTCGGATGTCGGCGTTATTTATAAACCTGGATATGTCGGATTCAGCGGCAATATTGAAGTTGCTAATCTGGGACCCGTGAAGAATGTGACTGTCCACTACACGACAGATAACACAAATTGGTATGATACGAGTGCATCTTATGTTGGGGCGGCGGATGTAAACCGTGAGAAATGGCATTTTGGCATTTCCAGAACTGATTCTTCAACAGATCATTTGGAGTTGAAGAATCTGGACTTCATAAAATTCGCAATCAAATACGAAGTGAATAACCAGACCTATTGGGATAACAACGGGGGAGCGAATTATTACAATCAAGTGAATCATACAGTTCCCCTAAGTTCTGTGATTTTGGGATCACCAAATGTGCTTAACGCCAAGAGTACTCTGAGCAATGGTGAATTTAGCGGAAATATCTATGTGAAAAACCTGAATCCGGCAAAAACAGTAAAAATACTGTACACAACGGACGACTGGGCAACAACTCATGAGGGCTACGCCACTTTTAATGGCTCCGTGAATAATTTCAATAGTGTTGAAAGATGGAGCTACAGTTTCAATGTTCCGGGTGCTACAAATGTTAAATATTCGATTGAATATACAACTGGCGGGCAAACGTATTGGGATAATAACTATGGCCATAATTACGAGGTATTCTAATTCATTTTACATTTAATAGCAGGATCACAGGCGGCTTATTATCGCTCTGTGATCCTTTTCTCTGTGGAGACCAAGTATCTTCACTATTTATAACGCTGCTTTAGATTGAACTTAAGGTTTTAGAGTACAGGATCAGTCGCAACTACGGTGAATATTTGGACTTCCGGCCGCTGTTGTCTACAGATTTCTTGATCAATACCGCTCTTAGCGGTAGAAATCCGAAGACAAAGGCGGACGCTACCGCTCCTCCAGTTCCAAAATCCCCCTCCGTTCCTCCCTTTCCTTATCTCAAGTTTTTAAGTTCAATCTATATAATGCATAATTATAGTCATTTACATCTTGCCATCCGTTAAGTGTAAGGATTTTAGTGTTTCCAGTAATTCGATTTATTTTAACAGGTAAGTTTTGATCTAATTCATCAAACTTATATAGATGGGATAGATTACGAGACCGAAAACAATAATACTAATTGGAATAATAGAATACTTCATTACATCTTTGATCAATTCTTTTTCATATAGCTACACACCATGTTTACCACATCGGCTGCGGAAATTGCTGAATAAATACCAACAAGAAGAACCAATACCTAGCCTGTTTTCCCCAGAATGATATTTCATCGCAATTCTGTAAAGTGTATTGATCATTATTTTCCAATAAAAACTTTCACAAAGTGAATTAAAAAAATGCCCATCAGCCGAAGCCGTTGGGCAGATATATAACATTTTATTAGTGAAAAACTGTAAGCGATCCATCTATTGGGCTATCCATATCATTCAAAATACCAAAGTAATATGTCTTATTTTGATTGAGATTATAGAACATCGCATTTGCAGTTATGCCAACAGTCCCCTTATAGGTTGCAGCAACATTTCCAGTTGTAAGTTCATAAACAACAATTCTATATTTTCCAGTTGCCCCATGATTCACTGGGGTAGTAGTAACATTGATATATATTATTTTCTCACCATTAACAGGGAAATAATAATTCGTAAATACATAGTCCTCTACATAAGAGAAGGAGCCTGCATAAGAGTTATTTGCCAAGTTCCAAAAGTTAGTTGGAGCATTACTTCCTCTTGCAGCAACGTTTTTCTCTGTCAGAACTTGCACAGGCTCTGTGGATAGAGGGACAGTGATATTAGGGACATCAGTAACTTGAACAGTAGAATTAGTCTCAATCTGTGTTGTATTTAAATTATCTACGAAATTGCTACTTGGAACAACCTGAGCAATACTGGCAGGTGCATCCGAAGCATTTGGTGTAGAACTTGCCGCCGATATAGAAACAGAGATGGAAGTTAACAAAAATGCTGTAGCTAAAACTGTAAACACTTTTTTATTTTTCACCATTCAACCTTCTTTTTAAATTTTTAGACACTAAAATTCTTGCCTACCCCCTCCTATATTATTCAAACATTACCATTTTAACACATGATTATAATTACAAAACAATAGATACACCATATTAGTGTATTTTTACTGGATTTTTCCTTTTTATTTTTTACCATCCAATCAATTCTTTTATTAGAGCATCTCTTCAAACTGGAAGAGCTCTGGGGAAGCAGGGATTTTAGTATTGAAAGTAGGGACCCTAAAAGCCCGCAGCGGGTTCATTTACTCGTAAAGGACTCAGGAGACGCTATGGAGAGTAAAACCCCTGTTTAATCTCTTTTGCGGACCCAGACGACCTTATCAGCTCTATATTCTATCAAAAAGCGGCCATCAGGGAGAAATAACTGCGCTGGAGTCCGTTGTCCTCCTGTAACAGGCTAAAAGCTCCAAATAACTGCAACTCGGTCCGTTCATGCTCCGAGCCAGGAATACACTTTCCGGACGCACACACACCTTCGGAAGAAGAGCGAAGTCTCTGAAACACCGAGACGTAAACCTCTACCGAAAAAACTACCTAGTGGCGAAACGCCTTTCTCCGCGTGTGATCAGAAAATGCTACTGTACCTATCATTCCTTAGGGCATACAGCAGCAGGTTTTGGCGGGTGAAGCGGTTTGAAGACACGCCCTAGTAGAATGGGTGCTTTGAAATTTCTCGTTAAATTCTTCCAGGTTTACGCTGACATTTTCATGAATTCTAAGCGTTAACTCAGGTCACTTTGTATCGTCGCCAACCTGCAGCATACGGTAACCAACTCCGATATGGGTTTGAATGTACTTTGGCTGAGAAGGCAGCTTCTCTATTTTCTTTCTCAGAGTCGCCATAAATACGCGCAAGGCAGGGATGTCATAGGTATGACTGCCCCAGATTTCATGCAGGATATAATTATGGGTCAATACTTTCCCCACATTTTTGGCCAGCAGGCAGATTAGCTTGTATTCAATGGGAGTGAGGTGGATTTCTTCATCGTCCAACAATACAATGCCTGCCGAATAATCAATTCTGAGACTTCCGTTAGCAAAAATAGATGCATCCTTCAGCAGCTTGTCACTATCGTACCGGATGCGCCGCAGGCTGACCCGGAGCCTAGCCAGCAGTTCTTCCACGCTGAAGGGTTTGGTCAGATAATCGTCTGCGCCTGCATCCAGCGCGTCGATTTTGTCCCGGTCTTCACTGCGGGCGCTGACTACAATAATCGGGATATTCGACCACGCCCGAACTTTCTTAATAATATCTACACCATCCATATCGGGAAGTCCGAGGTCCAGTATCATAATATCCGGCTGCTTGGAGACCGCCTCCAGAATCGAGGCCTGGCCTGTTTCAGCTGTATGGTACTTATAGCCCTGCGTTTCCAGTGTTGTAGTAATCAATTTACGGATGGGCTTGTCATCCTCGACGACAAGAATTAAAGGCTTATTCATGAACAACCACCTCCACGGCCTGCAGGGTAAAGCGGAATACAGTACCTTGCGGAACATTATCTTTCACACTTATTGTGCCTCCATGAGCAGTGACAATAGATTTACACAATGAAAGCCCGAGTCCCAACCCGCGGCGGCCATCTCCGCGGATATTATCCGCCGTATAGAACATGTCAAACAGCTTGGTCTTCGCTTCCTCCGGGATACCGGGACCGTCATCGGAAATCTCTACACTGACCATTTCTTTATCGCGTCTCGCCGAGACTGTAATATGTGACCCGGTCCCGGTATATTTAATTGCGTTGTCGACTATATTGATCAGGACCTGAATAATCAGCCGGGAATCCATTTTAGCCATAAGCAGCTCTTCATCTAGTACGGTGCTGATAATATGATCTACGCTACTCCGATGAATATGAAGCAAAGCTTCCGCAATTACTTCCTCCAGAAGCTCTCCCTGCATATTCAGATTTAATGAGCCATTATCAATCCTGGTGATGGACAGCAGGTTCTCCACCAGATTAATAAGCCACATGGAATCATCATAAATATCGGTGTACAGCCCCTTCTTCTGTTCCTCGCTCAGCACCTTGGAGTTCCCGATGAGGATTCCCGCATTGCCGGATATACTGGTCAGGGGGGTACGCAAATCATGGGAGATTCCGCGCAGCAGGTTCGCCCGCAGCTGCTCCTGCTGGATTTGGATCGAGATTTCTTTTTGTTTTTCGTTTAGCATTTCTTTCTCCAGCGCCAGCGCACATTCTCCCAGCATGGCAATCATCAGACTTTTCTCAAAAACCTCCAGAGGGTCTTCCTTATCCATGGCGATGGCTGCCACTGCAAATACGCAATCGCCTCCCCGCACCGCATGATACAAGCAACTGGCGGCCGAGAAGGTATCTGTGGTAGCCCCGGCCCGTTTGTTATTCTTATAGACCCAGTCCGCAACCGCTTGTTCATTTCCGCCCGTAAACTCCAGAGGATCCATATCCGACTCTTCCTTTGAAAAAACCAGCGGCTCAGATAAGCTGTCTTGCTGCACCGGATAAAAAATAATCGTTCTGTCCAGCAGCTTCACCATTTGCTGTGCCGTCTCATGAATGATTGCCGTGGTGTCTTTGGCCTGCTGCAGTTTACGGCTTGTCTCCAGAAGCACCTCTGTCCGATAAGCCTTTTGCGCGGATTGCCGGGCCTGCTCCTTTACCCGCATAGTCAGAGTGCTCGTGATAAAGGAAGCCGACAGCATCACCAGGAAGGTAACCGGATAACCCGAACCATACGCCTGTAAAGAAAAATAAGGTTTGGTAAAAAAGTAATTAAACACAAGCACACTGACAACCGAAGACACAGCGCTGTACAGCCGGCCTCCGGTAACCATCGCATTGAGCAGCACACCCAGAATATAGACCGTGATAATATTGGCTTCCCTGAAACCGAGATAATTAAACCACAGTCCGATTAAGGTGCAGACAACCAGAATTCCAGTCGTCTTGGCTGTATCAGCCAGCGACAGCTCGGGATAGCTCACATATTGCGGAAATCTTTTATAGAACGTAGGCTGGGTGTCCGGAATAATATAAATGTCGATATTGGGTGCAGATGCGGTCAGCTTATCAGCCAAATTCGCTTTTGCAAACCACTTCTTTTTGTTATGGGAGCGCCCCACCACGATCTTCGAAACCCGGCTTGCTTTGGCATACTCCGCAATCTGTCCAGGAATATCTTCTCCGTAGACTGTGGCAATTTGTGCGCCAAGCTGCTCTGCGAGCCGAAAGTTTGCCCTAAGTTCCGCCTTGTTTTTTTGGGTTAGCTTTTGCGTCTTCGGTGTCTCCACGAACAATGCGGTGAATTCCCCGTGAAAAGCCTCCGCCATTCTCGCCGCCGTGCGGATTACCTTTTTATTGGTAGCCGCCGAAGAAAGGCAGACCAGGACATGGTCTTTGGCATAATATTCGTTGGTTTTTACCTGAGTACCGATGTGTGAAGCGATTCTGTTCAATTGATTTGCCGTGTACCGCAGTGCAATCTCACGCAAGGCAGTCAGTTTTTCTTTGTTATACAAATGGGCATTTGCCCTTTGTGCTTCTTCATCCGGATAGATGTTTCCCTTGTTCAGGCGGTCGATCAAATCATCGGGTTCAATATCAACCAGTTCAACCTGATCGGCACTATCGAATACACTATCAGGAATGCGCTCATCTACAGAAATACCGGTTATTGAAGCAACTACATCCTGCAGGCTTTCAATATGCTGCACATTAATGGTCGTATAGACATGGATTCCTGCGCGTAGCAGCTCGCCTATATCCTGATATCTTTTCTTATGCCTTCTGCCAGCCGCATTGATATGGGCCAGATCATCCAACAGGATAAGATCAGGTCTTCTCCGGATCGCACGGTCCAGATCAAACTCCTTTGTAAGCGTTCCGTTATGGGTGACTTCCAGTGGCGGCATAAGCTCCAGACCCTTGAGCAGAATCAGTGTCTCCGGCCTGTGATGAGACTCAATATAGCCTGCAGCAACATCAATTCCGGCTTTTTGTTCCTCATGGGCGGCACTCAGCATGGCACAAGTCTTGCCGACACCTGCCGCGTAACCGAAGAATATTTTCAGTCTTCCAAGTCTTTTCTCTTCCGGCATATCAGGAATTTGTTCAAATACGGAAGCTGAGCCGGTGCGGTTTGTTGCCATTTGGCTACCCCTTTTACAATATCTGCGCTTTTAGCGCTAGTATATCATGAGCAAAATCTGCATAGTGTTACAACTTTGGCTGTGGTATTAAGATTGTATTAAGATGAAATGGGCTGACCCCCGAGGATTAGATCAACCTGCTCTTTGGCACCTTTCCAGGTGGTAAGCAGCGGAAACGCATATTGCTCCCGGGCCTTCAGGTTCCAAGGATGTGGAATGCAGAGTACTTTCCTTCCCTCCTGTAGTGCTGGCACCAAATTATGTACCCCGTCATCAATGAGCAGATCGTAGTTAATCAGCGACTTCCGCTTACAAGGAAAGAAGTTCTCGATTGGAATAAAGGGCATATGCTTCTGAAGCCAGTTCCACTTCTCGATGACTGTCTTCGGCTGTGCAGCCGTAACGATAATTACATCATAGACGTTATGCAGCTTCTCCATTTCCCCGACGACATGTTCGTCGAACAGCTCCAGCTCCTCATACAGCCCGGGTCGCCCGTAGAAAATTTCCTGAGTGCAATCCGGATGACGCAGATGATCGGTATCCCAATCAAGCATATCTTCATACCGCAGCAAATGCGTAGGAAAATCATTGTTGTTATGGTAAATCGCCCGCTTGACCAGATGACAGATCGTATCATCCATATCTACGGCAATAATTGGCTTTCTCATATATGTACCCCCATAGGTTGTTTCTAGTATTTAGTATTGCTTTATTTATATTCGCTTATATTGCCGTTTTAGTCGAGGGCAACTTTATCACAAGAAAAAATTCAAGACAGGAATTGCAAAAGCCAAGCCCCTCTCGTAAGAGGAGCTTGACTTATTTGGAGCAGCTCATTTGTAAACTATTAGTTCCCTGAATATGCAGCGAGGAATTCATTTACTTCCTCTGAAATCTTCTTGGAATGGGTCCAATGCAGATAATGATGCCCTTCCAATACGACGAGCTTGTTAGAAGCTACATTCTTCAGCTGGTTTTCGTAAAAGGTAATGTTGGATTTGCCTTCTTCATTCACTTTGTCCGGTTTTGTAGTAAAAATCATTACAGGTAAGCTTGAAGGGAATGACAGGTTCTTTGTTTTTTTGATATTGTTGTTAATTTCGCTCGCTTCATTTACTACATTCTTATTATAGGCATTCCATGCAGTGAGGATCTTGGTCAGCTTTAAATTCTCATCAGAATAAGTTCCATCAGCAGATATCGGCAGAACATTCTTAGGGCTGACGTAGGTTGCCAATCTTGCAAGTCCGGTTGGTGCCGCCATGCTCAAATATTTTGGCATCGCGGGCACAGACTCTTTGAAATACTCCATCGCCTGCGGCAAGGTTGGATCAATGCCTATTACTGCTTTTACCTCAGACGGATATTTATTGGCATAATACATGCTATAAATTCCGGATATAGAGTGGGGCATTAGGATATAAGGGCCTTTTACATTTGCCTTTTGCAAAGCGGTCCGCCATTCCTCGACGATGTTTTCCACCGTTCGTTGTTTTGAGGTCTGCTCACTCCAGCCAGATCCGAAAGGCTCCACGACGACCACTTTGTTGTTTTGAGCCAACTCATTCATCAAAGGTTCGAAATCCAAGACAGGCGCTGCTGTCCCCAGCCCGCTTAAAAGAACAATGGTGTTTCCCGTCTCGCCTTTGGTGTACACATGCATTTTCTTGCCGGAGACTTCCACGAGTTGGCCCCATGCAGGGTATTTCTTTTGTTCGTATTTGGTCACCAACATATTGCCCACCACGCCGAGAGTCAAAACTACTATTAATAGCAATGCAATACTTCTGGCAATTCTCCAAAATTTAAA
This sequence comes from Paenibacillus sp. IHBB 3054, assembly GCF_051594305.1. Lineage (NCBI taxonomy): Bacteria > Bacillati > Bacillota > Bacilli > Caryophanales > Paenibacillaceae > Paenibacillus > Paenibacillus sp. IHBB 3054. The sequence continues at coordinate 159,305 of NZ_JBOFBG010000004.1, forward strand.
CTTCTTTTTCTTTTTCTCTTTTTCTTCCATCGATTTCACTGCTCCCTGTAACAAGTCTTTGAACGTAAACAGATAACTGTCGCTCCCCTACTTTTCTATTGTAAAAGACTTAGTTTAAAAGCAGGGTTGGCGAAAGGTTAAATTCCGTTTAAATAAAAACTCCATTTACAGGAAACAGTACCTATTTTTGCGATGAGAACTCAACAGTTTGCGTGTCCATAATCGGATTCCAATACCGCTCAATAGTTAAGGTTAGCGGTTGCGGGTATTCAGCGGCTTCCTCTCCAAAATTGTAGAGGTATTGATCTACGGCCGTACTCTCCTTGTTCGAAGTAGTTCTACCGAAGTGGATGTTCTCGCCCGCCGTTTTGTGGGATTGACCATTGGCATCGGTAAAGGTATCGGACAGCCGCATACTAATGATACTATTCAAAGGGACTTTCTTAAACGTTTGCCAGAACAGGATCTTTCCAGCTTCCGCTCCCTCTTCAGACTTAATAATAGAAAGGTCTGTGCCCGGAGCTTCAATCATCTGCTTTTTGCTTAGATCGACTTTAATTTTCATTTGATCTTTATCAAGAGCGGCAATTCCGAAGGTCTTCAATGTGGCAGCGTCCGGCTGGCCATCCTGGGTGTTCTTGAAGTAAAGCGTGGACTTGGAGCGGTCCGAATAGACCTCGGAATTATCGGCTGTGATGATGCCGGGGTAGTACGATTTCACCGTCTTTTCTCCACTTTTAACAATCAGCACAGGCTCAATCAGGCTGAAGACTTGTTTATCATTATTCTTATCAAATTCCAAATCCACATAGGTGTTCAGCGGAGTATAGAGCACCTGGTTCACTTTAATGGTCTGACCGTCAACGATCAGATTGCTTTCGGGATGTAGCGTTCGCGTCTGTTCCTTGAACATATCCGGATCAAGCTCGAAAGGAATTGACAGGTTAGTCTGGAGTTGCTTGCCTGAAGTTTGGTACAGCATCACATTCCATGTCACTTCTTTGGGATAGTCAACCGTGGGTGACAGGTTATTCGTATAGATGAAATAGGAGGTTTGGCCTGCGTTGATTTCACTACTAGTAGCGGTCATCTCTAAACTCGCCCCGATAGACGCTGCCTCAAAAGCTCCGAAATCCAATGAGAAATCAGCATGAGATACCGTTTGGTCCGTATTGTTGTGTACACTGTACAGAATAAACAACTTCCGTGTGTCCGCAACGGCGCCCATCACTTCGACCCGCAGGCCGTTTTTCTCCACGCTCTGGTAGACAGGCTTTATAAGATTCCGGTCTAGTATGCTTTGAAAAGACCTATCTTTCATGGAGGCTCCGCTAAACTTTGCGGAATCGGTCCATGATTTAGTGGTAGCCGTGTAGCTCGCCGGAGATTGTTCAGCAACTTCCGTTCCTGGAGCATCATTGATATTAAAAAGAAACAGTGCCGCTGCAGCGGCTGCGATTACTACACCCATTCCGTAGAAATAGCTGCGCCGCTTTTCGCGTTTTTTTCCCTGCATGATTCCACCTCGCATTGCATTATAGAGTTTCATTTCCTCAAGGGATTCAGCATTATGCTTTACTTCATCCACATTCTGGCGTAGAACGCGTTCTTCTTTGTCAATCATGTTCTTTCACCTCCCGTATCTCTACAGATAATCCCGCAGCTGCTTAAGTCCCTCGCGAAGCCAGGTTTTAACCGTACCCTCCGGTTTCTGCAGCACATTGGCAATTTGGGCAGTTGTCATGTCCTGGTAGTATTTTAGAATCACCGCATGCCGGTATTTCGGCTTCAACCGGTCCATCGCCCGTTCCAGGTCAATCCGTTCATTGCTTTTCATTTCCTGCGCCGCTTCTTCTATCAGCGTCTCCGCCGGAAACACACGTTTTTTGCGCCGGAGTTCATCCATGCAGCAGTTGATGGTAATTCGTATCACCCAGGGTGTAAAGGCTTGCTCATCTTTGAGCTTCTTGCGCTTGATCCATGCCCGGCAAGACGCTTCCTGCACCACTTCCAGCGCGTCAGCTTCGCTTCTCAGGTAGCTGAATGCAATCGAGTACAACTTGCGGTGCTCCACATACAGCCGCTGAAAAAAAGCTTCTTCATCCATCTCGGCAACATCCACCATTCTGACCTCATTCATCGTATTTTCTACCATCGCCACTCCCCCTCTCTTTCTTTAGTGTTGGCATGTAGAAGAGGCCCTCTGAAAGAGTTCATGTAAGTAAGACGCCTTTCAACGGGAAAACGATTGATTTATTTTTATAAGATGCAGCATACACACAACAAACCGCGCTCACATGTTATACCGCAGATCAACCTTCCTTTAATGTTCTCAAAAGGTTATAATTAACTAATAATGAAGCAAGGAGCTGATTTATATGTTTGATGGCAATAACTCTCCTCCGCCCCGTACAACGGACCATGTAGGCCATAAAGCCAACTTTGATGTAAACGAGCAGAAGCTTCACTCCCGGGGCGTTCCCAGTCTGTGGGATGAAATATCCAGCTGGCTGATCATCGCCGGAATCATTGCTGTAATATATCTGCTTTTCAAAATATTTTAGATCAATAAAATGACCGTATCCTGGCAAATCACCTGGACACGGCCATTTTTCATTTATGCGTTGCAATGGGAGCAACTCCCTGAAAACCAAGCTTTACCAGTTTCTCAATATAGGCATCGTCAAGTGTTTCACCGGTCAATAATAATCTGTAGAAAATAGGTCCGTAAATGAGATCCGTACATATCCCGATATCGAGTTCTGCATTTAGCTCCCCCCGCTTGACGCCTTGCTCCAATAGTTGTCTGGCCTCCAGCCTGCGCGGCTGAAAATACCGTGTCCGGTACGCCTCTGCCAGACCCTCATCGAGTTGTCCTTCACCGATAATCTCGGTAATCATTTTCCCTTCCCGGCTGATCAGGAAACGGGCCAGATTCGTGGCGTGGATAAGGATGTCCTCGTACACCGAACCTGTATCCGGCAACGGCAGCCTTTCTGTAGTCGCTGAAAGGAAGCCGTCCATTACAACTGCCGCTTTATTGGGCCACCACTTATAGATCGTAGCTTTGCTAACCCCGGCACGCTCTGCAATTTTCTCTACGGTTACTGCCGCAAAACCATGCTCAAGAAGCAGTTCATAGGACGAGTTCAAAATCGAACTCTGAGTCTCCATGTTGCGTGGACGCCCTCGTTTGGTATTCACACTATCAGTCCCCTTCGCAAAATAACTTCACAATCCCACATTTATAAATACTATACGTTCATTATACTTAATTGCCCACAAAAAAGAAAACAAAATTGCCTATTTACAAAACGATACGTTCAGTATATTATTTGATTATGAATTAGTGAACTGAACGTTCAGTATATTATTTAAACCATACTTTTAATGAAATGAGGAGGATTACAATGCAAAATGAACAAGAAGTGAAGGGCCAGCCTATTCCGGGATGGATTACCTTTCTACTCGCGGCCTCTTGCGGTATCATCGTTGCCAATCTTTATTACGCACAAACGTTAGTGGGTCCGATCAGTGCTGCAACAGGGCTGTCCTCAGCAGCAGCAGGATTAATAGTTACTATTACTCAAATCGGTTATGTTCTGGGTCTGCTGTTCATTGTACCGCTTAGTGATATTATCGAAAACCGGCGTCTTGCTGTAGTCTCGCTGATCGTCGTTGTAATTGCTCTGGTGGCCGCAACTTTCGTCCATCACGCTGCACTGTTCCTGACGGCTTCCTTTTTTATTGGATTAGGTTCCGTAGTCGCTCAAATTCTGGTCCCTTATGCTACTTATCTGGCTTCTGAAGAACAACGCGGACGTGTGGTGGGAAATGTGATGAGCGGACTTCTGCTCGGCATTATGTTCTCCCGTCCATTAGCCAGCTTTACTGCAAGCTTCTGGGGATGGCGGTCTGTATTTGCAATCTCCGCGGTTCTGATTGCTGTACTGTCGATCTTGCTGTCACGGATTCTTCCGAAACGTATGCCCTCGCGGGCAATGAACTATGGAGAGTTAACCCTGTCGCTGGTTACTTTATTCAAGCAAACGCCGGTATTGCGGCGCCGCGCCTTTTATCAAGCTTCTCTTTTTGGAGCCTTCAGCCTTTTCTGGACTGCAGTCCCTTTACACCTGGCAGATGAGTTCGGATTGTCCCAGCAAGGGATTGCATGGTTTGCTTTAGCCGGTGTGGGAGGAGCCGTAGCGGCTCCAATCGCCGGACGTCTGGCGGACAAAGGCTGGACCCGCCGTTTAACCGGACTGGCGATGGTTTTGGCTACACTCTCCTTTCTCTTGGCTTTCCTGCTTCAAGGCCATTCCAGAGCAGTTCTTCTCCTGCTTGTACTCGCCGCTATTACCCTGGATATGGCTGTGTCGGGAAATCTCGTGCTTGGACAGCGTGCAATTTATTCACTCGGGAATGAGGCCAGAGGCCGGCTGAATGGTCTGTTCATGTCCATATTCTTTATGGGCGGGGCTATTGGATCCTCCTTGGGGGGCTGGTCCTATGCTCATGGCGGCTGGAGCTTCACCTCACTGATCGGAACGGTCTTACCGCTGCTCGCGTTGCTTTACTTTTTTTCGGAGAAAAAAAGCGGAGTGAACAACGTTTAACCTTTTGGTGAGACGCGGAGGATATTTAGTGATTTTTCTGAAACGGTCCATATAGGTAAAAAAAGGCGTCCCATCTGCAGAAACTCAGCTGAAGGGGCGCCTTAGGTGTAAAAAACCTCCCAATTTTTCGGGGAGTTACACTATAATAAAGCTTAACAGGCTTGTTTACATAAATGAACATTAATGGAGTGTGGTAATGATGAAGCTGAAATTTAATTTATTTCCTGGCGGGATGTCCAAAGCACTCACCATGAGCTATGATGACGGGCAAAAACACGATATTCGTCTGGCCGGAATATTTGATCAATACGGGATCAGAGGAACCTTTCATCTCAACAGCGCAATGCTGAACGCTCCCGGATTTCTTACGACTGATGATGTACGGGCCATAGCCCGCAATCATGAAATATCGGCGCATTCTGTAACACACCCGCATTTGGACCGACTGCCATTACCCATGGTAGTGGAGGAGCTATTGGAAGACCGCAGACGGCTGGAGCAGCTAGTAGACTATCCGATTCGGGGAATGTCTTATCCCTATGGTTCGTATTCGGCAGCTATCATCCCTCCGCTTCAAGCAGCAGGTATTGAATACAGCCGTACTGTTGTTTCCACCAGGCAGTTTGATGTCCCTCTTGATTTTATGGAATGGCACCCTACTTGTCATCACAAGGATGAGCTTGAGGGGATTTGGGAGCGCTTTACTACCGAAGGACCTTCGCAGAAGTTCAGGCTCTGCTATGTTTGGGGGCACAGCTTTGAGTTCGAGCGCCAGAACAACTGGGAACTGATCGAAGCCTTTTGCCGGAAAGCCGGCGGTCACTCCGATGTATGGTATGCAACAAATGTCGAAATCATGGATTATATTCAAGCTGTCCGTTCCTTGAAGTTTAGTGTCGACCGCAAGATCATCCGCAATCTTTCCTCCGTGGACATTTGGCTATCCATTAATGACGAGCCCGTTTGCATTAAAGGCGGCGGTGCCTATATCTCAAAGTAATCCAGTGAACAAGCTGCCGGTTCTCCCAGCAGCTTGTTGCGGCTGCTTAACTTCAATCTACATAGGTTTTGCCTGCGGATGATCAGTCAGCCCCTTCATTACAAACTCCGCCATGTAATCCATAATCTGCGGAAAATGGTGAATCCCGATTTCATCTTTATGGGTGTCTATAATAATAATTCCTGTGAAAAAAGCCATGATCAGCTCAACATCCAAGTCATTTCTTATCTTACCTTCAGCTTGCCAGCGTCTAAACAGTTCTGCAAAACTGTCATATAAGAAATCAACCTGTTCGACGCCGTTCTCTTCACGGTATTGTTGCTCAATCTTGACGAAAACATCTTTGTTAAACCATTCTTTAAGGATCGGGTTTGAATTCATTCCATTAATGTTTAATGCTATTAATTTTTTGATCAGCGGCAGAGGTTCCTCCTTTAAGTCGATGGATTTCATAATGCTCTTTTTCAGCTTCACATTTTCTTCCAGGAAGATCTCCAGAAATAGCTTCTCCTTAGAAGAGAAGTAATTATAAAATGTGCCTACTGCAATCCCTGCCGCTTTTGTAATGTCGGAGACATTGGTTTGTTTAAAACCTTTCGTACTGAAGATTGCTTTACCATTGTTAAAAATCTCTGTTTTCTTATCCTCCACTCTATTGCCCTCCGATAGATAGATATATAGTTACTGTAATTTGCTATGAGCGTTTAGCCATTCTTTTTCCCATTCCATCGAAAATGCGACCAGCCATTTTTTTGACAAGCCCTAAGGAAACCGGGTAATAGTACCCCGATTCAAACCAGCCGTTTTCCTTGTAATACCGGTAATCCTTAGACTTATCGTCGAGCATTAGCTGAATGCTGGTACGGGACATACGGAACGTCATCAGCCTAAAAAAAGAAGGAACTGGTGGTGCTGGACGCATAAGGTCCTTGTAAAATCTCGCAGAGGCTTTTTTGATTTCCCGGGTTATTTTATTCTGCGCAGCTTCACTTCGGGGCTCAAGCGTCGTCAGGACACAGCCTTTGGAGACCCGAAATCCGAAGTTCCCCCCCATACTGCTAAGATACTTGACGATAGCGTTGCCTCCAAAGATTCCCTGATTAACAATAGCCGTAAAGGTCTTCCCGAAAAAACGCGGTCTATGGAATGTAAAAGCAAGCCGGTCCAGCAGGTTCTTCATTGGTGCGGATACATGAAATGCGTAATTGGGAGTGGCAAAAATAACTCCGTCTGATTGGATCATCTTTTCCATCAGAATGTCACGATCATCATGCAAAGGGCAATATTCCTCCCCTTTATCAAAACATACCTTACAACCCCGGCAATATTCAAGCTGATAATCTTTCAGAAATACGATTTCGAACTCAATATTACCATAAGCTTCGAGATTACGCTCAAATTCACATACTGCCTTGTAAGTCGAATGCTTCTGATGATTCCCGATAAATGCAGTCACTTTTTTCATTGAAGCCCCTCCAGTATCTTCTGTGTTTAAGTCAAGTTTAGTGATGAATGAATTATTTATTATTCATTCATATCATAACATGGATATTCGGCTCTGTCAGGATTGATATCCAGGTTTATACAAAAAGGCCCTGCCCGAGATATCCCTTAATGGAATCCTTCTCAGGCAGGAGCCTTTAGTTAATCTTATTGAATGGTCAACTTAAACCCATTTTGGATGAAGTATAACGCTGGATAAGCGATATTACTTGTCGTCAGGTTCTTGAACGTTGCGGAACCATTGCCGGTATAAGTGTAGATCGCCGTACCCAGATGAGGCCCCGCGAACCGTGAGGTGGTAATCCCGTCAAGTCCAGTACCGTTAATATTGATGTTGTTAAACACAATATTCTCGAATCCGCTTCCGTAGCCGAACTGAACTGCATCCCGCTGAGTGTTGATGATATCAATATTGGTGAATGTTACGTTCTTAATCGGATCATTGGAAGCCTCCAGATCTATCGCTCCGCGTTCCCCATCGTACAAGTCTTTACTGGTTCCGCTGTTGATTATGGTTGTATCCGAGAATACAATGCCGGTGTTGTTCTGGAAATGATATCCCGGGAACACCGTGTTCATTCGGATTCCGGAACCTCCAACCGTGTCAACGATGTAGTTGTGGTCAGCTTTATGCCCGCTTCCGCCAAAGAAGGCAATAGCCGCTGCACGCCAGTTATTCTCGATCGTATTATAGGAGAAGCTATTATTTACACCCGCAGGTGCACCATTGGTATTGCTGGTCCACACCGCAAGACCGTCATCTCCGTTATTCCGCACGCTGCTGTTACGTACGGTGGAGTTGCTTGTTCCTTGGGCGAAGTTGATTCCGTCGGCAAGGTTGTTGCGGATGCGGCTGTTCTCGACCACCAACCCGCTGGCATAGATTGCCGGCGTATGCCCATAGTCCCCTACCCACATGCCGCATTCAAAATGCTCTACCCAGACGTCATGGATGATGGAATTGGTTCCGTAATTGTCCATGAAACCCTTGTAAATCGCATTTTGCCCATATCTAGAACGCAGATTCGAATTAAGATACACATTGCTAAAATCAAGCTTGCCTGTTATTCGGAGCGAAATGCCTCCACTCGCCGCATTTGGATTGGTGAACTGGAGATTTGTATGCCAGTAACCCGCTCCAGTAATTGTTATGTTGCTGATCATATTACTGATCGAACCAATCTGCCACATGCTGCTGAGGTTGAAGGTTCCTGCCGGAATGTAAAGTGTTTTCCCGCCTGCGACTGCTGCAGTAACGGCAGAATTGAAAGCAGCAAGATCATCCTTATTGTCATTCGCCACTGCGCCGTAATCCGTTACAGAGACTGCACCTGCCGGACGTGAGACAGCCACCGGAACGGGCTCAATTTCTATGAAATCCACACCATATTCCAGGCTGTCCCCGTTATTCTTCTGAATGCGTATCGTATCTCCCGGTTGCAGCGCTGTATCCATTTTCCAATGCACTTCATCAAAACGGAACAGCGGGCGTCCTGCACTAGGTGCATCTCCCGGCATATCGCCAGAGAAATACTGCCAGCTGTAATAGGAGGTCAGCGGAATAGTCTTGGCCTTGACTCCATTTACATATACATCCAGCGAACCGTTAAGTCCCATACCGTCTGCCGAATCTGGCATAGTGAATCTCATGGTTACACCCGCACCGCCCTCACCCGGTCTTACTGTCCACTGCGCATAAGAACCATTCGAGGGCAGTGCCACATAACTCTGGCCGGAAGCTTCCGAAGCAATCAATGCCTGATTGAACGTTGGTGCACTCTTCAGGGCTGCAGCTCCACCTCGGGCAGCGTCATCGGTGTCGTACCGTGTGTAGGGTACACTTGCCCCACGAAGAGAATATACAACCAGATTTGTTGTATTTACATTGTTAGCCTGCTTTGCCGTCACTTCGTTGGCGTCTGCGGCAACGGTAGTAGTTACGGTATAGTTGCCATTAAGCGCTGCCCAAGTCCCCGGAATAGCAACATGAACAGATGCTCCGGCAGCGAGGGTACCACTGTAGGAGCCGTTAAAGGTTTGAATGGTTGAACCGGCAGAATTCTTAAGAACTACAGTGACTCCATGAGCACCATTTGCTGAATCCATGGTTCCCTGATTTTTAAGATTCACAGTAAAGTTGACAGCGTTATTGGCAACCGGGTTGCTTGGTGTCCACGTTACTGTACCCACCAGATCTGAGCTAGTCACAGGAGCGACAACGAGCGATGCTGCGTTCGTATAGCTGTTGTTGGTATCGTTCTGCTCGATAATAAGGTTGCTCTCATCAACTTTGGCGGTTAAGGCGTAGGATGCAGCGGCTTTTGTTCCGATATTCAGCGAAACGCTCGCCGACCCACCTGCCGCTAATGCACCTACCGGGGATGTTCCGGCAAGTTCACTGTTCAGGTAAAAATTCACCGTAGAGGCTGCGGAACTTGCATTGCCGTTGTTCTTAACAGTTGCATTCAACGTGATCACACTGCTCTCAACAGGAGCGGCAGGTGTCCAAGATATGCCGCTAATCAGGAGATCCGGGTTCGGTGCAGGTGTGCCGAATACTTGAAATTCAGCAATTTGTCCGGCGGGTGCACCGGAATTTGCTGTGATGTTAAGCTGTATACGTTTGACCGTTGCGGTAACAGGAATAGTGACCGTATTGCCGGTGGCCGGATTAAACGTATACGATTGTGCGGATACCAGACTGCCGAAAGTCGTCGTGTCCTGGTTATGGCCGAGGACTTGAATGGTTTGTGTGCGCGTACTCCATTCAGTGGACGGATTAAGCTTGAGCACGACCGATGTAACGTTGTAATTTGCGCCGAGATCAAGCGTTAATGTACTTGGATTGCCGCTGCCTTCCCAGTATGTGCTCGTATTATTATCGTTTGCATTAGCAGCCACGAACGATTGAGTACTTGAGGATGCGTTGATTGGTTTGCCGGTGGCAATGTTGCTGCCCGGAGAAGTCGTTGGAGTTGCTGTCGGGTTGACTGTTGGTGTCGGTGTAACCGTTGGTGAAGCTGTTGGTGTAATTGTTGCTGTAGGAGTAGGAGCCGCTGTTGGTGTTGGTGTTGGCGTAATACTGCCGGTACCATAAATTTCGAATTCAGAGAGCTGTGCGGCTGGCCAGCCGGTATTGGCTGTTACGTTCAGACGGACGTAACGTGTACTGACAGCGGTGAAATGAATGGTAACTGAATTGCCAGCCACCGCCGGATTAAATACGTACTCCTTGGAACCGACAATATCTGTAAACGTTGTGCCGTTCGTACTGCCTTGGATGGCCAGCGTTTGCGTACGGGTTTCCCAGCCTGCAGGAACTTTGAGCACAATTTGATCCATGCTCGTACTTGCTCCAAGATCGACACTAATCCATTGGGGGAATGCACTGTTTGTGCTTTCCCAGTAGGTTTCCTGATTGCTGTCTTTGATGTAGTCCGGGCTGTACGTTTGAGATTGTCCACTCGAAGTTACGTTCTTTCCCAGCGTCAGGTTCGTTCCGCCAGCCGCAGATACGGGTGCGAAAGGCCCAACGGCCAGGAACCAGCTTGAGATCAGCAGAATGACTACAAGTGAGCCTGCAAGATACTTGCTGCGCATTATACTCCTCCTCCAAAATGTGTAGGTGCTTGATCGTAGCTGTAGCCGATGCTCCTCCTTTCTATGCAATACACCTTCATTATAGAGATTACGCAGCATAACCTATGAGAGGTACTTCTACGGAAAAGATGGCCGATTCCATGAATAATCCAGCGCCGATCGTTATCATTGAAAATGTATTACTAAAGCGGGACGCACACCGTAACAAGCTAAGTTGACACGTCCATAACTGCGAATACTGCTGCGAGGGCCAATAAAAAACGCGCGTGAAGAACTGCCATGCTGAGTTCTCAGCCACCACCAGGAGCAGCCCAATTCTTCACCCTCCTCGGTGATATAGTCATTTTTTACTTTTTTATTATACACGTACAAGTGGCATCCATCGTTCTTTTTTATTCTGGCAAATTCTGTTGCTATTGCCCGACGTTTCGCACTTAAAGAGACTTCATCAAGTTTATAGGTCAATTCTTTCACCTCCGAAACACTGGGCAAAAAAACCTTGTCCTCCGTGTCTGCACTACCCTCTCCATTGTCAGCGCAATGTGTAGTCTTGATGAACCTCTTCTCGGAGTCATTGAACGCGGCATTATAAAACTCATCGTTCAGCCACCTTCGCAAATCAGAGTCACGCCATGTAATATCAGCATACTCCCCATGATATCGCCTGCAATCCAAAATGTACTCGCTCAAAATGAATAGCTCACTACCCGAATTTTGCAGCACCCGCCACTTAATCGGTGTTCTGTCCTCGCCGCCAACCGTCTGCGGATAAGTGCCGAAAGTAAAGATTTCGCCGGGCTTTGCGCTCAAGTGCAGCGTGAAAGCAAAATCATCTTTTTCCAAGTAAGATCTCCTCCTTACATTTCTAATTTAATCGTACAACATTTATGCAAGTGCTAAGCTAAATCCGGCATACTCTTGATTAGCCGCAATATCAATTTAAAAAAGTTTAGCGTCGTACTTTAATGTTTTCCTCTAAGTTTTGTCTGCAGTTAAGACGTTTGCCAGAGCGTAAGTGCAAAGATCATAAAGAATAATTAAGCGAAAAAAAACAGCGGCAGGCTCTCACTGTGGAGTAAGAACCTGACGCTGCCGAGTCTGAACAGCAGCAATTACGGCATTTACGAAGGATAACCATAAGTAAATTGGTAGCTGCCCGATCCCATTTCTATTTGCACACCAGTTTCTGCAGGCAATGTGCTGTAGATGCCTTCAGCCTGCTCCACCGGAACGCGGCTCTCAAGCAATCCCTGCAGCGCTGCTCCCGGAAGTATAACTACCGCACTTGTATTTGCGGGGACCGTAAACTGAACTTCCATACCGCCATCCTCCAGCCGCCGCCATGACGAAGCCACTGTGCCATACATGGTTTCTAGACTGGCTTTAGCGAAATCCATGCCTTGGCCCGGTCTCGGACGGATATGAACCTTCTTAAATCCCGGCTCAACTTCGTCCGGCCCCATTCCGGCAACATAACGGTACAGCCATTCTCCGATTGCTCCGTATGCGTAGTGATTAAAGGAGTTCATGTCTGCACTCCAGAAGCTGCCGTCCTCCTTGATCCCGTCCCAATGCTCCCAGATCGTAGTTGCCCCTTTAGTCACTTGATAGAGCCAGGATGGATAATCCTTCTGAAAGAGCAGTTTGTAGGCAAGATCGTTGAGCCCGCTATCACTAAGCACAGGATTCAGATAAGGTGTGCCGACAAAACCTGTCGTCAGATGATCTCCAGCTTCGTCGAGCAGTTCTGCCAGTTTCAGGATTGCCTGCTCCTTTGCTGCCCCGTCTATAAGATCAAAGTGCAGCGCCAACACCTGAGCCGTTTGGGTAGGGACGGATAACTGCCCGTCTGGATTCACATATTCTCCGTGGAAGGCTTCAAGGATTCTACGATGTAATTCGCGGTAATCATCGGCATCCTTTGTATTTCCCAGCGCGGTAGCAGCTTTAATTGTCAGTGAAACCGAATAGGCATAAAATGCGGTAGCTACGTAATTGGGATCTGTGGCTCCAACATAGCTGTCCGGCTTTGAATCCAGCGCCAGCCAGTCCCCGAAATGAAATCCGGTATTCCACAAATAAGGATTGTCTCCCTGGGCGCGAATATATCCCACCCAGCTTTTCATACTCTCATACTGTTCTGCTAGAAGCCGCTTGTCGCCGTACATTTCATAGATCGTCCACGGACAGACTGCAGCTGCATCACCCCAAGCTGCCGACGAGTTGCTTGTCTTTCCCCAGCCGTCAGAGAAAGCATCCGTCAGGTTGGGAACATAAAACGGAATGCCTCCTTCAGGGGTCTGATCCGCCTTCAAATCCCGCAGCCATTTGGTGAAGAACGGCGCAGTGTTCATCAGATACGAAGCTGTACGGACAAACATCTGCGCATCACCGGTCCAGCCGAGCCGTTCATCCCGCTGCGGGCAGTCGGTTGGCACATCCAGAAAGTTCCCCTTCTGCCCCCAGAGAATATTATGATGCAGCTGGTTCACCAATGGATCCGAACACTGGAAGTCCCCGGTACGCTCCATATCTGAATGCACCACCACACCTGTGAAATCCTCAAGTTGAACGGTTTCCGGGAAGCCTGTAAGCTTCACATAACGAAACCCCTGGAAAGTGAAATGAGGCTCATAGCTCTCTATTTCATCACCCTTCAGCGCATAGCGGATGAGCTGCGTCGCACTACGGATATTTTCCCGGTAGAAATTGCCGTCCCGGTCCAATATTTCGGCATGCTGAAGTTCAACGGTCTCCCCGGCCTTCCCCTGTACCGAAAATTTGAGCCAACCGACCATGTTCTGCCCCATGTCCAGAACTTTATCGCCTTGGGGAGTTGTCAGCAGTGCAATAGGCTGCAGACTCTCATTCCGGGTTACAGGAACATTTTCCTGTGCCACAATAATATCTTTGGAATGCCCGATGACAGCAACGGGATGCCATCCTGCTTCGGATGTACTCATAAGATTACGCTCCAGCCGTGCATCGTAAGTCTCACCCATATAGATATCCGACATGCGGATCGCGCTTTCTGCCGCCTCCCAGCCTTGCCCGGTATGGATGCGCTGCGTACTGCCATCCGTGTATTTTATATGAAGTTCCAGTAAAAGCGCTGTTGTTGATCCATAGATTTTTTTCTCCTTTTTCCATCCCAGATATCCCTTGTACCAGCCATTCCCCAGCAGTGCGCCTAGCACATTTGTCCCCCCGGACAGGAGATTGGTTACGTCATACGTTTGATACTGTAAGCGTTTGCCGTAACTCGTCCAACCAGGAGTGAAATAGTGATTTCCGACACGCCGGCCGTTCAACTGCAGCTCGTACAGACCCAATGCGGTAACATAAATTCTTGCACTTGCAACCGTCCCTTTAAGCTCAACGAATGTACGAAGCTGCGGGCAAACCTCGGAATCTTCAGTGAAATACTCGGTTGGAGCACTGATCCACTCTCCCTCCCATGGCTCACCCATTAGCCCGGTTTCAAAAAATGCAGTCTCCGACCAGCCGGAGCACACTCCGCTTTGATCCCATGCCCTAACTTGGTAATAGTAACGTGTGCGCGCGTCCGGCTTCACCTGATCCAGCTCGACATGAATGGACTGCGATGACTTCACTCTGCCGGAATCCCAGCTCATTTCACGGTAGCCGCTATCCACCGCAACCTGAATTTGGTAAGCAGCCTGTTTGCAATCTCTGCGATCCGTTACCAGCTGCCAGCTGATTCGCGGTGCAGCGAGATCGATGCCGAGCGGGTTTTGTTTGTACTCACAGCGAAGTTTTACTATTGCGAACATATCGGTGTGATCCTCCCTCTATAGCTATAATTTAATCATTGCTCTATAATTATAGCTTCGGCACCGCTTTCATTACCCGTTAATAAGGTCAATATATCCCTGAAATCATGCCATTTTTGATGGGAGGAGATTACATGCAACGATCCGCACAATTGTACAAAAGCGAGAGTTTGTTGCAGAGCAATCTGCACTTGCTGGTCAACCGCTACGCGGAAAACTTCTTCGCTCCTTATCACTCCCATGACTTTATTGAATATTGCTATGTCGCTGAAGGGCGGGGGGTTCATCACATTGATCAAGCTGTTATTCCGGTCCGCAAAGGCATGCTGTTCGTGATTCCAGTGGGCGTGTCCCACGTGTTCCGGCCGGCCACATCTCATCCAGAACAGGACCGTTTGATAGTCTACAACTGTCTTTTTGATGATCATATGGTGGACCGTTTGTCCGTCCTGCTGCAAGAAGAATCACCAATTATAGAACATCTGCAGTCACTCGGCAGCAGCGGCTCAGCTTATTTTTCCGTCTCGGATTGGGACGGCTCAATAGAGAAACTAATGCTGAATCTACACCGCGAAATGTCTGTGCCTGGCATCGGCTCCGTAACTATGCTGCAAACACTGCTGAGCCAGCTGATAGTCACCGTATACAGACAACTATATGCGGATCAAGACAGGTCCACAATCGAGGCTTCCGATTTCGCCCAGGTCATTCTATTTATGGAGCAGAAGCTTTCCGAGGGAATCACTCTTGCCTATCTGGCACAGATGTCCCGCTGGAGCAGCCGGCATCTCCAACGCATGTTTCTCAAACATACCGGCCAGTCCTTTGGCTCCTATCTGCAGCATCTGCGGATTCAAAAAAGCTGCGAACGGCTGCGCACCTCTGATCTCAAGATCAGTATGATTGCCGAGTCGGTAGGATACCGGGATATTGACACTTTTAACTCCGTATTCAAGAAAATTGTCGGTGAGCCGCCAATGGCGTACCGAGAGCGAAATCGAACGTAACCTTTCCTCTGTCACAAGTGGAAATGGCTTCGCCGTCCTCATATAAATTATGTTTTAAAAAAACCGCCCAAAGGGCGGCTGCAACATTCTTTTGTTCTAAGGCGTGTCTTCAAACCGCTTCCCCGCCAAAACCTGCTGCTGTAGGCCCTAAGGAATCATGGGTACAGTACCAATTTCTGATCACACGCGGAGAAAGGCGTTTCGCCACTATATAGATTGAACTTGTGGTTTTAGAGTACAGGATTAGTCGCAACTACGGTGAATATTTGGACTTCCGGCCGCTGTTGTCTTCAGATTTCTTGATTTTAACCGACATTTAGCGGTAGAAATCTGAAGACAAAGGCGGACACTACCGCTCCTCCAGTTCCAAAATCCCCCTCCGTTGCTCCTTTCCTTATCTCAAGTTTTTAAGTTCAATCTATATAGGTAGTTTTTTCGGTGGAGGCTTACATCTCGGGGTTTCAAAGACTTCGCTCTTTTTCCGAAGGCGTGTGTGCGTCCGGAAAGTATATTCCTGGATCTGAGCACGAACAGACCGAGTTGCACTTATTTGGGGCTTTTAGCCTGTTACAGTAGGAAAACGGACTCCAGCGCAGTTATTTCTCCTGATGGCCGTTTTTAGATAGAATGCAGAGCAGATAGGAGTAAGTACCGGAAAGCACACCAAAAAAGTATCGGAGAACGTAACCCGAAAAAACACCGGTATACGCACTTAGCAGATCATCCCCGCAAGCTGCGGACTGTATAGCCTCTAATTATACTGGTTAGCTCTTTTTACTAGGTTCGCGGACCGTATAGCCTTTATTCGCCTTCAGTTACTCATAAATAGGAGAGATTGGAGCAAATAGCTGCATCTGGGTCCGCAAAAGAGAATAAACAGGGATTTTACTCTCCATAGCGCCTCCTGAGTCCGTCCCTCGTAAACGAACCCGCTGCGGGCTTTTTGGGCCTCTACACTAAATCACTGCTTCCCAGAGCTCTTCCCAGTTTGAAGACATGCTCTAGTCACTCGGGCTTTCTGCTGAAACATTGTACCGCCGCATCACCGGATGAGTATTCAGAGGCAATGGCTCTGCAAATTTGACATCCTTAAAGATCTGATCGCTTTGCGCCTGCCACCGGGTTCTCTCTTCTGATTGTGGGATGACAGTGCTTGTAATGATCTTACCCTCCGCATCACGCTGAGTAATCTTTAATGTATGCTCAGTCCGGTTAATCTCCAGCATGGTATTGGATTCAACCTCTATTCTCGCGATCTCAAAAGGCAAAATATCAATAATTACAGTCAGCCCAATTCCATTAAAGCTGTATTGATAGCTCTGTCCTGAAGCTTCCGCGGAATATGCTGCATTAATACTGCCGTCACCTACTTTGACCTGATAGTGCAACTCTTTGATCTCTTCAGGGATTCTGGGTGCAAGCCTAAGCGTGCGGCGGATCATATCCGGCCGGATGCCAAGAAAATATTGGTACCAGACCCGCAGCTGCTCCGCATTGGACCAGGCCTGCAAATAAGCTCCAGTTAGCTTCGCCCAGTCCTCACCCTCCTGAGGGTAAGCATCCAGATTCTCACTCAGTCCTCCGACTACACCGAGATTCAGCGCTTGCCAGTTCATATTTCGGAACAGCTTGTATGCTGTTTCTGGCTGGCCTGCTTCAATCATCCGCTGCATGGCGATGCCGTTTAACCAGGTCCATACCGCGCCGTTGTGATAAGCTTCATCTTTGTGATAAAGCTCCGTTAGGTGAAAGGGATGGAACAACGGATGCTGACGGTCGAGTGAGGCAACTCCCCAAGGATAAGCCAGTTCCTCCCATGCTGTGCGGATAACTTTGCTCTTAAATTCACTGTCTTCGAGTATATCCAGAGCAAACAGCTGGTTCGGACGCAAGGAGAATTCCGCTTCGCCCTCCGCAGTCAACCGGTCTGCCAAATAAGGATGTGTCTGATCACGGAAGTCCAGCTCGAAATTGCCCTTTAACTTCTCAGCAATGGCATCCCATTTGGCTGCATTTTCTTGATCTTTCATAACCTCCGCAAAATATACTCCCGCCCGAAGCTGATTGTACCAAAGTGCTTGTATATCATTGGCCCGGGTATCCCTTGGCGAATAAGAGTTCAGATCCGCATCGCGGGCATCCATCCACGTTTCATTATCTTTATGTGTAAGATATCCTTTATCATCCACCCAGTTGCGGATCGATCCTTCTATACTGTTCTGCACCGCCGGGTACAACTGCGTGATGATTGCAGTGTCACCGGAGTATTTTACATAATCCTGCAGCTGGATAATAAAACGTGGTGTACCGTCAGTGGTATGGTAATCAATGTTCTGGGGAGCGAGAATATTCGGCACTCTGCCGAAAGTTCTGGACGACTCCTCCGTATCCTGAAATTCCGCAAAAGATAACAGGATGTGCTTGGCCGTCTCGAATTGTCCGCTTACGAGCGCTGCACCCGGAAGAGCAATAAATTGATCGCGCCCCCAGTACTCATTAAACCAGGGCAGACCGGCGTAAATCCCCTCTCCCTGCTGCCTTGTCACCAATTGATCCATCGTGAGATTCAGCCAATTCAGCGCAAGGGTGAGCGACTCTGAGCTGGAATCCACATATACATTATGGTTCAAAAAGTCTTCCATCCGCTTCACACGATTCGCTTTCCAGCGGACAGCATGTTTCTGGGCTTCCTGAATCAAGGCAGTTGCCTCAGCGGCCGATTTGCCAACCGCAATGTAAAAGCCGTCTGAGTTGCCAGAGCTGGTTACAATCCCGTTGTCCATAGAGAGCGGCTGGATGTTTTTGGAGCTTACAGCAATAATCCAGTCTCCCTCCATGGAGGCAAACAGAGCAATCTGATGATTTAGTGCTATACATTCAACATTCTCACCGTTTAAGACAATTCCGGCAGCCTGCCCGGAGCCGCCTTCCAGACTAACTTCTATTACATTCTTATAATCAAACACCCAGAGCTCTTCGGTCAGCTCCCCGTGTTTGCGAATCATTTTATAGGGGTACACCCAGACATCCGACTTTTGATTATCTAGCTTTTGCTTATCTATAAATAGAGAATATCCGCCGAAAATTCTGTTCTTGGCCACATTGAAACCTTCAAAATAGGCATGCTCCGGATGATTCGTCAGGTGCGATTGAGTGAAGTAAAAGGCCGCTTCCTTATTAGTAAAAGAAATGCCGCGATTGGCGTCTTGTGGAACAAACATCGTCATCGATTCCAGAATAGCTGGGTTTTCCTGTGCATTCATCAACATTAACCTCCAAAATAATTACGTTTTACTTTATTGAACCAGCAACCGGAAGGAGTAAGGTTCCATGCTGATTTCATCTGACAGACGAACGGATTCTCCGGCAAAAATGTCCTGCAGCACCTGATCCTTCAGTTCAACGGGAAGGTTGAGGCTTGCCGCCACCGGTGAATTATGAATCAGCACATGCAGTGTGCTGCCTTGTGATTCTTTTGAATAAATCAAGCTTCCGGTCTCGTCATCAATGGACAGCCATCGGATATCAGTTTCTTTGAACACATTGTATTGCTTTCTTAATTCAATCAACCGGCGGATGGTCTGATAGAGATCCTGGTTTTGCTTCGCAGTATCCCACGGCATACATTGCCGGTTGTGGTGCTCATCCCCGCCCAGCCCCACTTCGCCACCATAATAAATGCTTGGGGAACCGCCGTACGTAAGCTGGAAGACATAAGCCAGTTTCACCAGTTCTGCATTGTCTCCGCAGCTGTGGAGAATTCGTGCGGTATCATGGCTGTCCAGCAGGTTGAACATATTTTGCATCACAGGTTTGGGATAGCTGACTAGCAGCCCGTTAATCGCATACACAAAATCTGCTGCTGTAAAGCGTTCCTGATTCTGAAGATGGACCCCGAAGAAGCGGGTAACTGCTGCCGTAAACTCATAGTTCATAACCGCATCGAACTGGTCGCCCTGTAGCCAAGGGTTGGAGTAAAACCAGTTTTCACCGAGAATATAGATCTCTTTGTTAATGCCTTTGATTTTTTTGCGGAATTCCCGCCAGAAATCATGAGGCACTTCATTGGCAACATCCAGCCGCCAGCCGTCTATATTATATCGCTCAGTCCAATACACAGCTACACTCAGCAGGTACTCTCTTGCTTCTGCATTTTCTGTATTCCATTTTGGCATATTTTCGGTAAATCCAAAAGTCCTGTAGTTCAGATGTGCTCCCAAATCATCGCCATCCGCCGTAGCCGCCATAGAATTTAGTACCACAGGTTTGTCCGGGTCCATAATATAAAAGTAATCAAAGTAGCGCGAGTCTCTTCCATTCTTCAATACATCCTGCCAGAAGGGATGCTCCTGCCCGCAGTGGTTGAACACGGCATCCAGCATCACTTTAATGCCCCGTTTATGCGCCTCCTCCACCAGCAGTCCAAAGCTCTCATTGTCGCCAAACTGGGGGTCGATCCGGAAATAATCTTTGGTGTCGTATTTATGCGAGCTTGGTGACTCAAAGATAGGCGTAAAGTAAATCCCATCACACCCAAGACCTCGGATATAATCCAGCTTCTCTGTCACGCCCTGCAGATCCCCGCCGAATTTCTTCTCAGGGCCGTCCAGTTCATCGCTGCCCCAAGCGAGCAGATTGTCCTGTTCCCCGGCAGCTCCCCTGTTGAACCGGTCCGGAAAAATCTGATACCACACGGTATCCTTTACCCAAGCAGGTGCCCTGTATAGATCATCTTCGAGAATATAGGGATAGTTGAAATAATTCGTATGGTCGGCAGGCGGCGTCGAGTCTTCCTGCAGCGGGATGAAGCTATGTGATCCGGCAAAACACAGCTCCTGCCCGTCATCCAATACAAAGCCATAGCGGATTCTGCTCCATTTGAACCCCGGAACCTCTGCAAACCAGCAATCATGCAGACGGGTGACATATTCC
This sequence comes from Paenibacillus sp. IHBB 3054, assembly GCF_051594305.1. Taxonomy (NCBI): domain Bacteria; kingdom Bacillati; phylum Bacillota; class Bacilli; order Caryophanales; family Paenibacillaceae; genus Paenibacillus; species Paenibacillus sp. IHBB 3054. Next base: position 179,757 of record NZ_JBOFBG010000004.1, read on the forward strand.
TTCTTCATCTCCACAGGCTGTATGGTTTTTACTGCAAACTCATACACATGTGAACCTTTGCTTACAGGCTTCCAATTGAACGGGTCAATAGGAAGTAGCTTAACGGCTTGAATATCATCTCTTTTGGTCTTGATACGAATATGAAGGGTTTCCTGATTAACCGCATAGGAAAATGCCCCCTTCGGTTCGTGGATAAATGCTGCCAGCTCCATAATAATCACTCCTTATAAATTAACTTATACGTTTAAGTTAATTCATTATAAGATTCTAATGAGCAGGCTGTCAATTGATGTGCGGAATCCAGACGGTAAAGCGTAAAAGCAGCAATAATCGCCAGGGCAACGCCGGCAGCTCCAAACCATGTAATGGAGGACAAAGCAACTTGATTGATGGCTACGCCGCCGAGTCCCGCTCCGGCAGCCATTGCGAGCTGCATCATGGACTGATTCAGGCCTAGCATAACCCCTGATGCTTCAGGCTCAATCGTTGTTAAATAATATTGCTGTGTCGGTCCGGACGACCAGGCAGCAAATGACCATAATACCAATACGGCCAATACTCCGGCCAAAGAGTCCTTAACTACAGCTAACAAGAGCAGCATTACGATATGAAGCGCCATTCCGCTGAATAAGGTACGGTGTACTCCCCAGCGGTCTGTACTGTAGCCGCCAACCTTTGAGCCAATCATACTGGCGATCCCAAAAGCCAGCAAAGCCCCGCTGATATAACCGCTGCTTATACCCGATACTTTGAGCAGGTACGGCGACAGATACGTATAAGCGATAGAATAACCGCCAAGCCAGAAGAAAGAAATGGACAACCCGAGTGCTACTTTTGGCTTTTTCAGCAGTTCTAATTGCTTACGCAGGGGTACAGGTGAATCTCCTTTAATATTCGGTATGGTGAACGATAGAATGATCATTGCCAAGATGCCCAGCAGGGCAATTCCGCCAAACACAAACTTCCAACCCAGGATATCCGCCGTCATCCGCCCCAGAGGAACTCCGATAATAAGCGATGCCGTAAATCCCATGACGACCGTTGCGATCGAGCTGGCCTGTTTGCCTTCAGGAGCGATTTTGGCAGCAATATTTAAGGCCGTAACCACGACTACTCCGGCTCCAAGCGCCATCAGGATGCGTGCAGCCACGAATAGTCCATACCCAGGCAGCACGAAAGCAAGAATGTTGGATACAACAAATACACCGAGTGCAGAGACGATTAATTTGCGGCGGTCCATGCTTGCCGTCAAAGCCATTAGCACAGGTGTGCAAAGTGCATATACCAGTGAGAAAATCGTAATCAGTTGACCTGCAGATGCTAGCGATACACCAAACGAAAGTGATACCTTATCTAAAATCCCGGATAAAATGTATTCCGAGGTTCCGACTAAAAAACTGATGATGGCGAGTGTGTATATCTTCCAGCTCGTAGACATATGTAATGATCAGCTCCTAAGTTGTAGTTGTATATAAAGATATATCGCGAATCATAGATATGATTAATCAAAAAAAATCTATATATTACGAATTATCGAATTGTTAACTTAAAACAAAACCGAATTCTTAGATCAAGAACTCAGTTTGTGCCTTACATTTCTTGCTTCATGTATTCAGCCATATTGAGAATCGCTTCTTCATCCCTTTGGTAATACGTAAATTTGCCAATACGTTTGGTAGAAATAAGCCCTGCTCTCTGCAGTATCGAAAGATACTGGGAGGCTGTTGATTGGGTCATATTCAGCTTATCGGTAATTTGACTGACACATACCCCGGTTTCCGTCATATCAATCCCTTCATGGGGTGTAAAATGAAGATCAGGCTCCTTGAGCCACTGCAGGATCTGAATCCGCGATTCATTGGACAACGCTTTAAATACATCTATAGGTTTCATGAATTTATTATATCGATAATTTGCGATATGTCAATCCTCAGCTTGTGTAATTCGGGAGAGCGGAATCCGTATTTCAAAAATTCCATCGTGGATGAACTTGGCGGCGTTTTGCTGAACATATACAACAATCCGTCCATCCAGCAGATACCAGCCAGTACTGGAGGTTTCGATTCCCGGAAACTGAAGTGGTGCGAATGGGCCTGCTTCCCCGGAAGCAATCTTCAGGTTAATATACTGATTAATCTGTGTCTGATAATTCGGATTATTCCCTGCAATCTGCTGCAATGACAGCTCCTCTCCTGTTGCGAGATCGAAGGTCCAGCTGTACCGGATACTTTTGTCCTGCTTGGATTCGCCCATATATTGATAAGTATCCGCGTACAGACTGAGCAGGCCCTTTTCATTGTATGCGATCGTCCACTCCACTTGGAGCCCGTAGGGTAAGATATGCGCGTAGTCTATAATTTTGTCCTTGTTGGGATGTGCTGCCCAAGCTTGCGCAAGCTCTTTCTCGGCCTGTGTTTTCCAGCCTTCTGCCTTGTTCTGGAGGAAGTGATTGATCTTATCAATACCCTCTTTGTGCGCAGAACCGGAAAGAACGGGATAACGGATAGAAAATGAATAAGGCTCTGTAGTTACCGCGAGCTCACCGGAAGCGGAAATCGTCAGCTCATTTTCCGGACGTGAATGGAGGAGATAGCTGTTTTTGCCCTTCAGCACAATATCATAACCTGACATTGTAGCCAGCTGGCGGAGCGGCACATAGGTGGAACCCTCTCTGACAAACGGTGTTTTGGCTGAAGAAGTTAGGCCGTTGACACTATAAGAACTGTTGTAAAGAGTCAGCTTGATCACGCGCCGCGGTTTGCTGAGTGTTAGATCACCGGTCCCGGCCTGATCTTCCACCGTATATCCCATGGCCCGGGCAATCGGCATCAGCTGGACCAACAGGGTTCCATCCGCACTGTACGCCAGTGCTTTCAGCTGTTTACCCTCAATGTTGAATGTTGTGAGAACCGGTGCATAAGGTGAGACGGTAGCGGCGACCTGAGGTTTGATTGCAGAACCTGAAATTTCCTTAGCTGCTTGCCCGCCACTCATTCGGGAAACTGCTCCGACGTCGGCAGATACCCGGGCAGGTGTGGCAAGACACATACTCAATAACACGCATACAGCGGTAAGTCTGAAAATACGGACTTGCATTTGTGACTTTTGAACAGGCAGTGACATGGTAAACCCTCCGTTTCCATTACTTACCTATAGACGAAAAATTGCTTGTTTTGTTTCGGTAACTAACCGGAAAGAGGATTTCAATTGTTGAAATCTTCCTCTGTCAGATCCATATTTACGTTCATGCCAATTCGGCTGCCGTCGGCTGCGGCAAAAATCAATTGGGAAGGCGCGAAATACGACGCATCACCTGCGGCATATACACCGGAGACAGAAGCTTGTCCCTTGTCATCTGTCCGAATCCCTCCAAGCTCCGTTATTTCACAGCCTAATTGCTCTCCTAACGTTGAGCTTTGCACAAGTTTCGGAGCTACAAAGCCGCCGGTTCTGGCCACACTAGTTCCATCTGCAAAACGAATGTGCTCAAGCCGGCCGTTCTGGCCGTGGAAAGCCGCAACCGGTTGTTCAATCACGACGATTCCTTTAGATTCAAGCTGCTGTTTTTGCTCCTCGGTCAAGGACGCCTGGCCATGTGTACACACAAGCAAATCCTTGCTCCAATTGAGGAGCAGCTTAGCCATATGGAATACGGTCGGATACTCAGAGACAATGGCCAATGGTTGATCCCTCAGCTCCCATCCGTCACAATAAGGGCAGTTAAACAGGCTTTTACCGTATAAAGGCCGCAAGCCTTCGATCTCCGGAAAGATCTCCTTTAGACCCGTCGCCAGGATCAGCTTCCGGGCTTGAACACGGACTCCCCCCAAATCCTGTATCTCAAATCCACCTTGCGCTTGAGAGACCGAGACCACCTCGAATGGTAAATGGTCTACAGAAGGATAACGCTGCAATTCCTCATTTGCCACGCGCCTGAACTCAGCCGGTGTTACTCCATCCCTTGTAATAAAACCGTGAGACGCATGCGTAACAGCATTTCTAGGCCGGTTATTGTCGATCAGAGCCACACTTCTCCTTGCTCTGCCTAGCACTAGGGCTGCATTCAGCCCGGCAGGTCCCCCACCAATAATCGCGCAATCATAAATCATAAATCTCATCCTCCTTAATGGTTATTAAAGATTTTTTATATCTAGGAATACAACAACATTTTTACCCTTGAAGTGCTAACCTAGACTTTCAGATCGTAAGTTTTTATATTCAAGGACTTACTATATCTATAATATCCTTATATTTGTGACTGTCAAGTTGAAACTTGATAATCCTATTTAATGAAAATATAATGAATTAGATAAGCACCAAACTAAAAAAACCTATGGAGGACCTATGAACCTCAACATTCATGAACGGCTGGATCCCGTCTTTGAGACCTTGGGTTTGCTCTACGTCAGTTGCCATGTGGAGACTTACAAGAAAGGGACGATTGAAGACCTGAACAAATTTGGGCTGGACGGAGAAGCCTTTTACAGCAAGCACTTGAAAATAGTAGACAAGTACATCCATACCTTTCTTAAATATCGTGTGCTTGATAAGGAAGCAGACTTCTTTTTCGGGGATGAAAATGACTCCTTCTTCTCCGTTCTCCATCTGCTGCTCAGTGAAAATACGGCTTGGCTAAACTCGCTTGCAGAAGTGCCGGATGAGGTGCTTCATGAAGAAATATGGAAGATCCTGCTCGATATGGAAGTCATGCAAAATTACCAACTGCAGAAAACCTCACCGTCCGGAATTCTATCTTTGGTTGATATTATCACCTTCCTGAGCGACAGTCCTCTTGAAGAAGGGATGAAATGGAAAATGTTGAGGCTGCTGCAGCAGCCGCGCACACAAATCCAGGCGCTTGCCCGGATCATCAACAATAACTTGTCTGCATTTGAGCAGGTGTGCCAGGAACTGGAGAAGCCGCTGAACAAGCTGATTTCCAAGTATGTTCAATCCGTGCAGAGGCAGGACGATGTACAATTTATTAAGCTGGTGGAGATGTTCAGCGATGCACCCTCTGTCCATCCATCCTTAATTGTTCCGCTTGGACAGGTGATGTTCGCCAAGCATTGCTACTATGGCCTGTTCGTCGATCTGCTTCCGGTAGCCAGCAAGGGCCATGCCGATTCTAAAGATTTTCTGCTGCTTCGGATGAAGGCACTCGGGGACAACAGCAAACTGCAAATCCTGGCGTCGCTCAAGGTCAGTCCGAAATACAATCTGGAAATTGCAGATCAGATGGGCTTAACAGCTGCTACCATGTCTCATCATATGAATGTGCTGCTGGCCTGCGGTATGGTCGGAATAGAGAAAAAAAACGGCAAGGTGTATTATCATCTGGACTCAGACAACTTGCGGCAGTTAATTACTGACCTTGAACATTTTCTGCTATAGCATTGACAGACTTCCCGAGAGTTTTAGCGGGAAGTTTTTTTGCGTACGAATAAGATTAACATCTAATATGTTTGACATATTTATTATTCATATGATACTGTAATCTTATTAATTTAATGATAATCTAATTCTAGGAGTTGGCTATTTGATGAAACAGTCCATCCGTCAAAACAAAATGCTGCTTGCAGTCACCCTGTTGTTCAGCATCATTACCTCAGCAGCAGGCGTACTGATTGCGATCATTCTGCAAAAGGTAATCGATGCCGCCATGCAGGGTGACATGTTACTTTTCAAAAAAATCCTGATCCTGTCGGTTGCTTATTTGCTGCTGTTAAGCTTGTTCGGTTTCATATATGCCATTTGCAGCAAAGCCTTGATCCGCAATCTGACCCTGTCACTGAGGGAGCGGGTATTCCGTGGAGTATTCCGCAGAAATGCAGAAGAATTCACTTCGTCCAATACGGCTGATTATTTGTCGGCACTCACCAATGACATCAAACTGCTGGAGGATAACTATATCCAACCCCTGCTGCTTACCCTGCAGAATGTTGTGGTTTTTGCAGCCTCCCTCATTGCACTCCTCTATCTGAGCCCGCTGGTTACCTTGATCCTGGTGGTATGCATGATTCTGATGTTTACCGTCCCTTCCCTTTTCGGCAAAGCTCTGCAGGACAAACAAAGCGCCGTATCTGCCCGGATGTCCATTTTTACCACTAGTGTTAAGGATTTATTGTCGGGTTATGAAGTGATCAAATCCTATGCCATGGGCAAACACACGGAGCAGAAATTCCAGCAGGAGAACACCGCGGCCGCAAACACCCGTTTTGCTGCTGACCGGCTGTTTGCCGCCAATGAGAGCCTCTCCGAAACGCTGGCCATTCTTACTCAATTTTCAGTAGTCTTTATTGCCGCTTATCTGATTATTTCCGGAGACTTCTCAGCGGGGAGCCTGGTTGCCCTTGTCCAGCTGAGCGGCGGTTTTGTAGGACCTGTACTGGTCGTGATGCAGAATCTGCCCAAAATTCAAGGTGTCAAACCTGTTGTGCAACGGATCAATGATCTGGCAAGCGAAGAGGCACAGCCGAAGTCAGGTTTGCTCGAACCTGTGTTCAACGAGAATCTTGAGATCAGCCGCTTACACTTTGCCTATCAGCAAGGAAATCAGGTGCTTTCGGACATCAATCTTTCCCTGCAAAAAGGAAAAAAATATGCACTGGTCGGACGAAGCGGCTGCGGTAAATCTACACTTGTTAAACTGCTTAGCGGGTATTATGACAGGTATGAAGGCTCCATCACCCTTGATGGTACCGACATCAAACAGCTTGACCCAGAGCGGCTGCAGCAAATGACAGCAACCATCCATCAGAATGTCTATATGTTCGATACAGACATTAAGCAGAATATTTGCTTGCATGAGGAATTCTCCGAGGAAGTTATGGAAACTGCCCTTCATACCAGCGGAGTCCATAAGTTTGTGGAAAAGATGCCCAGTGGACTGCTGACCACCGTTGGTGAGAACGGCTCACAGCTCTCCGGCGGCCAGCGGCAGCGGATTGCCGTTGCCCGGGCGCTGATCCGCAGCAAGCCGATCCTGATTCTGGATGAAGGAACTTCCGCGATTGATATGCAGACCGCTTATGAAATCGAAAGCAGACTGCTCACGCTTAAAGAGCTGACCTTAATGACGATAACCCATAATATGAATGAGGAATTGTTGGGATTATATGATGAAATTATCTATATGGAGAACGGACGAATCGCCGAGGTTGGCAGCTTCCAGGAGCTTCGCGCGCGCGGTGGCGGATTTGCAGCCTTTTGCTCATTGCACAAGGGGGATGTTGCGGAGGCGCTTCAAGCATAATCAGGTGAGATCATAGAAACAGCCAGCTCTCCATAAACCGGAGACTGGCTGTTTTCCCTGCTAAGAAATGCTGTTAATAATAACATGCTGAACCCTGAACATCTTCACAACGGCTAATCAATTTGATCCTACAAATTAAAGCCGGGCTGTCCAAACCGCTCTTGTCCATGCCAGTTGAAATCCGGCCCGTTCCATATTGTTCTGGCTTGTAGAACCAAAACCCGCCTGAGCCGTTATGAGCCGACAACCTGCCAAGTGGGCCTCGTGCATCCTCTTGTGCAATAATGCAGTCTGGATCCCCCGGTTTCTGTATTCCGGAATTGTTGCGGCGAGTGTGCAGGAGGCGATACCGCCGTTTATATGCATCGCAGCCACTCCTGCCGGAATCCCCTCCCAATAACCTGCAAAAAGCTTCCACCCCGGCCTATTCAGCAGTCCTATGTTATTATTCACGAAATGAATCTTATCGGACAACGGCATGCCGGAAGCTAGGCAATGGATTTCTGCATAAGTGTCAAAGGAATTTACGTTATCAATTTCGACAATTGTTATCTTGGATGGAAGTTCAGACGGCGCTTGACGCGGCAGCCCATACAGTACAGCATGAAAACCACTCTGGTAAAGTCCATGATCGGCTAACCCTGTAAAAAGCTTGGAGCTGCAATGAACAGGATCCACATCGATCTGGAAAGCTCTGTCTTTGGCCGTGTAAAATCGGATGATCTCCTCCAGCTTGTCCACGTCCTGATCAGAGAACCCTTTAACGGAATTAAACAGGCTCCATGGCATGGTCCTGATATAGAAACCAGTGGTGTGGCCGAAACGGACAATCTCAACACCCTCCGGGTTACCTTCGCGTTCGCGGATGGAGTTAATTCTTGAGGTTAAATAGTCAAATTCTGACTGCTGGATTTGTTCAGCAAGGCCTTGGTTCAAGACTGGCAGCTTCATGAAAGATCACTTCCTATGTTTGAGTTTCTCTTTATTATTTCAATTACTCCCCGGTTTGCATCTACCTGTACTTCATCGCCATTCTGGAGAAGACTTGTCGCAGCTTCAACCTGAACAATCGCCGGAATGCCCATCTCCCGGGCAAAAATAGCTCCGTGCGATAAGAAACCGCCCACTTCGGTTACGATAGCTTCACAGGCCAAGATCGCATAAGTCAGATTGGGCGTCAGGATTGGAGCTACGATGACCGCATTTTCCGGAATCTGGTTGTAGCTTTCCCGGTCCAGCGGATTCATTAATTTAAAGACCTTTCCACTTCTGCATCCTTGCGCCACAGCTACCCCCTGCAGCTTTTGGTCTTCGGACACCTTCCGCGCATTTCCGGGCTTCAGAAGTAATGGAGGGTTAATTGCTGTTGCTGCGGCAAAGCTTTTTTCCCGTTGAAGGAGTTCCGTTTCTTCCACACTTTGGCGGGCACCGGAGATCAGTTCATGTATTTCAGCGGGATAGAGCAAAAATATAGACTCCCTGCTTTCTATTTTGCCGCAGTCTACTAATCGCTGAGCGATTTCGAGCAAGATTCTTCTAATGGAGGATGCACCTTTCTGGAGCAGATAATCGTCATCTTCTGTTCGGATCACGTAGGATCTATACTCTGTTAACAGCCTATGAAATTCCGTTTTCTCGTCATGCTCCATCCGTTGCCCAATCATGGCAGCAACTTCTTTCCAGCTTTCCTGACCTTTCCCCTCACGAGAAACCTTGCGGGTATGGAGTTCAGCAGCGATTCTGGACAACAACGTTTCCGGACTCTCGGCCAAGGTCTTCAGGTGCAGTGCCAAGGGATGCGGAAGCTCGTAGCCGTACTGGGAAATGAAAGCAGCAAATTGGTCTGCCCATGGATGAGGTTCACTGCTTCTAACCTTGTTGCACAGTTCTCCAAAGTCAGGATATTTCCGGGCAGAGTTTACCAATTGGTTAAGCTGCAACGTTTTTTGATACGTGATCGTGTTCACTTCTCCAGTCAGCGAGGACAATAAAAGCGGTACGTCTGCATTCTCTCCAGCATAGCGGCTGACGAGCAGTTCCAGCTCCTTCCCTATGATTCGTCGTGCCCTGAACCAGTCCCGGTTCAAATACTCACTTACATAAGCCCGGTTGATCTCTACCCGAACAGTTGTCATCTCCCATAAGTCTTCAAGTGAGGCTTGCGTAATATTTTCGTTCAGCTGTTGATCGAAGATCGGCTCGTATCTGTTTCTAAGCGCCTGCCATCTAAGCAGAATGCTTGTCCCGTCGTCCGGTTGTGAAGGCGCAGCGACACCAACGTTCTTTTTCATACTGATGTAAGGGTAATGCTGAACGAACCGTATATCCCAATAAGGCATTTGAAAATAATTGCCCGGATCCAGCTTCTTTACTAACGGAGTAACGGGTTCCGTGCACTGATCAAGCAGAAACCAGTCCTCTTCAAGGAAGGAGTCAGGGATATGTGCAAAATCGTAGTCCCGCGAATCGGTATGGACTCCGGTTGTTACAGGACGAACCTGAAGCCAGTAAAGCGATTTGTTCTTGATGCAAAACTCCATGTCCACCTGCTGCTGCATTAGCTCCTTTGCTTTCATAATCCATGGTTCCATATGCAGCAGGAGCTGTTCGAGCAATGGGCTGGAATCGCTCCATTTGCCTTCCCGGTAATGGACCATTGGATTGGTGTCCCCGCCCACGAGAGCTTCTCCTCTTCCTTCTACAAGTTCAATGATTATTTCGGATTCTCCCGTAAGCGGGTTGCAGGAGAATAGAACACCGGAATAATCCGGTTCAATAAATGTCTGAATGATCACAGGAATTGACCCCTCATGCACTTCAGCAACTGCAGCCGGCAGCTGAGAGGAATGCTGAATAATTACGGTCTTGTATTGACCAGCCATGGACTTCGTTCCGCCGTCTTCGTCGATTGCCGTGGAGCGGATGGCCCAGCCGTCAGCGGAAGGAAGCATTCTCTCCAGACGCTCAGACAGTCGATTCAACTTCTGCTGCAGCTCAGCTTCTGAACATGCGAAATAAGTTTGGGAAAGCACTACACCATCGGGCACGCTGAATTGATCGTTTATTAGCTTGGACAAATTCAAGGCTTTGTTGCCAACTTCCGCTGCTTTTAAATCCAGAGATTTCAATGATAACTCCAAGCCGCAATCCTCCTTTTATAGCTAATTTTCAAGTTCCCTAATATACCAGGCCCACAGGCAAAATGCTCCGAACCGGCAAATGGGGCAATTCAGCATCCGCCCGCAACCTCTCCCTCATCTTCTACAATCCAGTAGGCGCAATCGTTACGGTTATTGTAAAAATGAAATAAATCACGGAGACTGTCATCTGCACATTGCCTCCAAACCCTTCTACATATTCTCTTAATTATACATGAAACTTCCGCGCATCCCCCCGTCTTTTTGCCTGTGGTTGATGACCGGTGACTTACATACGATATCCTATGTGCTGAAGGCTGCGGAATGATCCATTCCCGTAAGACAGGCAATATAAGTGTGTAAAGCTATACTTCCACTATTAGAACGAGGTGACCTGCTGATGCTGTCCAAGAAAGCCGCAACCACCAAAAAACCAATTACCATTGCAAGCAAATGGTCCAAAACAAAAATGCTGCTTAACCATTCACGGCTCCGCCAATTCGTGCCCGATAGCCGGATCTATTCGTATGAAGCCCTGCAGTCCATGCTTAACAAGCATAAGATGGTATATGTAAAGCCTGTCAAAGGAACCGGAGGAAATGGTGTCATTAAAGTTATTAAGTATAGTGAACATAAATATGCCTATCACGTAGGCGAGACTCCCCGTTATTTTAAAACTTACGGCGCTCTGTTCACTTCGCTAGGCAGCAGTAAATTAAAGCGTGAATATTTGGTTCAGCAAGGGATAAATCTGCTAACCTATCAGAATCGTATCTTTGATGTGCGCATTATGACGCAAATGAACAGCACGAACCATTGGGAATGTACCGGATATATCGGGCGAATGGCACATCCTAAGAAAATCGTTACGAATTTCCACAACAGCGGAAAACCGCTTCCTCTGGAAACGCTGCTTAGTCCTTACTTGCAAGGAGACAAGAAAAAAGACTATATCAAAGGATTAAAAGCTTTAGGGGATCAGGTGGCGAAAGAATTCCATAAAAACCACAGCGGATTTAAGGAAATAGGCCTGGATATTGGATTGGATTCTGCTTTGAAGCCATGGATTATTGAGGTAAATACCCGGCCGGATGCTTATATCTTTAATCAACTGAAGGATAAAACGATGTTCCGCAGAGTGATCTACCTTAAGAAGTGGCATAAATTATTGAATTCTGGCAAGAAAGTTGTCAAATAAGGTGAACACTACCGGGTATAAAAAAGGTTGAACTTGAGTGCTCTCTTTGGCTCTGTTCAACCTTTTTTTGGATTGCAAAAAATGATAGGATATACTGGTTGAGGTGTGAAATGAATCGGGATTTGAGGAGAGCAGAATGATGAATAAACTGGTTTTTTTTCTGGGACCGGCAGGTGCGGGCAAAACGACGCTGGCCAAAGCGGTAGCCTCGCGCCGCAAAGCCGCCTTCTTCGATATGGATATTCTGCTGCGGCCGGCGGCGGACGCCATCATGACCATGCATGGTCTGGACCCGACAGACAGAGATTCCGCAGAATATAAAAGACTTTGCCGCGACCTTGGTTACCGCATTACGATGGACGCCGCGCTTGATAATATCGGCCTGAATAGCGATGTATTCGTAGTTGGACCCTTTACCAAGGAAGCCGCCGACCCAGACTGGATTAGCAATGAGCTGTCCCGGATCGGTCTTACGCTGCCCGAGGTTGAGGTCAAGGTTGTCCTGGTCGGACTGGCCAACGAGGATTTATACCGGGAACGCATTCAAGGCAGGCACTCGTCTTTGGATGACTGGAAATTTCAGCATTGGCAGGAATTCCGGTCTTCGCTTGGCAGCCGCACTGTCGCGTGGCCGCTGCCCGCGTCGAATGTCGCAATGATCGACAACTCAAATCCGGAGATCGAAGATACAGTAAGGACAGTTGAGCATTTTATTTATGCAGCACAATGAGCAGACGAAAGGCAGCCGTGGGCTGCCTTTTTTTGTTATGCAGTATTCATGAAAGGTCCGATTATATTCACCTGCATTCACCTTTAATCCAAACCATGCAATCGTTTAAACTCCTCAGGCTTCATCCCTGTCACCCGTTTAAACACCGCACAAAAGTAGCTGGCATTCTCAAAACCGACATCCCGGGCAATTTCGTAGATTTTTTTACCGCGAACGTTAAACATTAATTGCTTGCTCCGGTTAATCCGCTGTTTATTAATGTACGTTACCGGCCGCTCATGAACCGTGTGCTGAAACAGCCGGCACAAATACTGCGGCGATACTGCGGCTACTTCTGCCAGTTCTTTTAACTGCAGCGGCCGGTGCAGATGGAGTTCTATATGCCGCAGGACGGGCTTAATCCGTTCCATTTCATCTTCCTCGTTGGAAGAAGGCAGCAGTTTGCGTTTCAGATCCAGCAGCAATGCGTAGAGCAGCTTGGAGCATTCCAGATCATCTTCAAGCGGATGTTCATTAGACAATAGAAGCATCTCCCGCAAAGGCTCCAAAAGTGCTTCGTCTCTTAATCTCCCGGGTCCAGACTCGCGTATTCCCGCGTACATCAGCATCTGGGCAGCTTCCCTGCCGCTAAATGAAATCCACGCCAGCTTCCACGCCCTGCTAATCGGAGTATAGAAATGCGGAATTTCAGGATATAGAAAAAACACTTCCCCGGGGCCTACGATGTAACTTTTGTCATTAATATTCAGTTCACCTTTGCCTTCAAGCACCTGATGCATCTGATAATCCGGAAAACCGGCCGGACGCAAAGTTTCGGCCTGATGCTCCCAATATCCGATGGTTGTGGCATATAAGGGCAGCAGCATCGTCTCATCAGTCTGGCAAAAAATCATTTTGCTTTTCACAAGGATTCTCCGTTTCTAATTGTTGCTTCTATATTAGCCTTCATTTCTAGCGAAAGAAAGCCCTATTTAGTTTCATATTGTGTTATTCGATAAGAATATCATTATATATACTCAGACTCTTTCTCATTCTATAATACGAATATAACAATATAAGGAGATGTTAAAGTGCGTAAGAAGCTAGTCTATCAGCCACCTGCCAACGGATATCCCGAATGGAATAACAATCCGGAGATTTTTCAATTGAACCGAATGGAAGCGCATGCTTCCATGATGTCTTTCCCGACTGCTGAGCAAGCACTCCAAGGAAATAAACAATCCTCCACTCGTTATCAATCGTTGAACGGCAATTGGAAATTTGCCTTTGCCGAAACTCCTGAGAAACGCAGCAAGGATTTCTATAAATCAGATTATGACAGCAGCAGTTGGGCGGATATTCCCGTTCCTTCCCATTGGCAATTTCAGGGCTATGACTACCCGCAATATACCAATGTGCGGTATCCTTGGGCAGAGTCAGAACCGGATTTGAAGCCCCCTTTTGCCCCTACTTTATATAATCCAGTAGGTTCCTATGTACGTACATTTGATGTACCGCAAGCTTGGGACGGCCAGCCTGTATTCCTCAGCTTCCAAGGTGTGGAGTCTGCTTTTTATGTATGGGTGAATGGAGAACTGGTCGGCTATGGTGAAGATACCTTTACCCCGTCGGACTTCGATATTACAGCTTATCTGCAAGCAGGAGAGAATAAGCTGGCCATTGAGGTGTACCGCTGGTGTGATGCGAGTTGGCTGGAAGATCAGGATTTCTGGCGGCTTAGCGGCATTTTCCGCGACGTTTATTTGTATACCGCACCTCCCGTACGTGTTGCCGACTTTTGGGCCCGGACCGATCTGGACAACGAGTTTGTGCATGCGGAGCTGAACGTGGACATCAAAGTGGAAGATTACTTTAGCCGCAAAGCTGGAGAATACTCGCTGCAAATGCAGCTTTATGACAACAATGGCCAAGGGGTCTGGGCTGCTCCGGTTGCTGCTGCAGTATCTTTTCAGGAAGGAGATTTGCAGCAGCTTAAACTGTCGGCACCTGTAGCTCAGCCTCATAAATGGAGTGCGGAGAAGCCATACCTTTACACCTTGGTGATCTCGCTAGTGGATGGTCAGGAGGCCGTTCAAGAGGCAGTCAGCACAAAGGTTGGCTTCCGCTCCTTCGAGATTAAAGACGGCTTAATGAAGATTAACGGGAAACGAATCGTACTGAAAGGCACTAACCGGCATGAGTTCTCTTGTGACACTGGGCGCGCATTGTCCGTAGAGGATATGATCCGCGATATTCATCTGATGAAATCCCATAACATTAATGCGGTACGGACCTCTCATTATCCCAATCAGTCAGTTTGGTATGAGTTGTGTGACGAATACGGTCTCTACGTAATCGACGAAACCAACCTGGAGACACACGGCAGTTGGCAATATGGACAACAAGAGCTGCATGAGGGGAATGTTCCCGCCAGCAAGCCGGAATGGCGCGCCAATGTCATCGACCGCTGTAATTCCATGATGCAACGGGACAAAAATCATCCATCCGTTATCATCTGGTCACTCGGCAATGAGTCCTTTGGCGGCGATAATTTTATTGCCATGCATGACTATCTGCGGGCAGCCGATCCTACCCGTCCTGTTCATTATGAAGGGATTTTTCATTACAGACCTTCGGAAGCGGCAAGCGATATCGAGTCTACGATGTATATTAAGCCTGCCGGCGTTGAACAATATGCGACAAACAATCCGCTGAAGCCTTATATCCTCTGTGAATACAGCCATGCAATGGGCAATTCCTGCGGCGGACTGCATCTCTACACCGATATGTTCGACAAATATGATGTGTTCCAAGGCGCATTCATCTGGGACTGGGTGGATCAGGCCATCCGTACTACAACTCCAGAGGGGATTGAATATCTGGCGTACGGCGGCGATTTCGGTGAATCCCCACATGACGGGAACTTTAGCGGCAACGGCCTGCTGTTTGCGGACCGGACTGTAACTCCTAAGCTGCTTGAGGTCAAAAAATGTTATCAGAATATAAAAGTCACCGCCCAGGATCTTCAGAAAGGTCTTTATGAAGTCCGCAATAACTTCTTATTTACGGATATCGAAGAATATGATTTACATTGGAAGATTGAATTGGAAGGCGTAATTTCGCAAGAGGGCTCTCTGCGGATTGCCGCTGCACCGGGAGAGACTGTCGATTGTGTCATTCCGTATGAGCTTAGTTCCATCGCCGATGATAAAGAAGCAGTGCTGACCTTGTCCTTCATTCAACCCGCTGCAGCAGCATGGGCAGATGCCAACCATGAGATTGCATGGGAGCAGTTCATTCTAGTTCCAAGAGTTGCAGGAAATCTTCCCGTTTCAGCAGGAGATCCCCTTCACATCACTGAGCAAGAGGAAGCATTGATCATTGCAGGAGCTGACTTTTCACTTTCTTTCAATTCGGCAACCGGAGATTTGTTCTCTTATCAAGTCCTGGGCAAAGAACGCCTGATTGAGCCTGCAAGACCGAATTTCTGGAGAGCCGTCACCGATAATGATCTTGGCAACCATCTGCAGGAACGTTCCGCAGTCTGGAGAAAGGCTTCCTATGAACGTAGCCTTGTTCAATTCACTACCCGGACTCAAGAGAATCTTTGTTTCGTATCGGCAACCTACTTGCTGCCCACCAATCCCGTATCCACTCTACTGGTCACCTATGAAATCCGTCCTGACGGATCAGTGGAGATTTCGCAGGAACTGAACCCGGGTAGCAGCTCGCTGCCGGAAATTCCCGAGTTCGGAATGCTGTTCGTGCTGAATGGAAGCCTGGACACTGTGTCATGGTACGGACGCGGACCACATGAGAACTATTGGGACCGGCAAACTGGAGCCCGTCTGGGACGCTTTAGCGGCAAAGTCAGTAAACAGTTCACTCCTTACCTCAAGCCACAGGAATGCGGGAACAAGACAGATGTCAGATATGCTTCAGTTACAGAAGGCAGCGATGGATCAGGGATCCATATCGAAAATGCAACATCGCTGGAAATCAATGTACTCCCTTGGAAACCAGAAGAACTGGAAGCCAGCGATCACGTCTATAAATTGCCGGCTTCGGATAAAACCGTGCTGAGGGTCAATTACAAGCAAATGGGTGTCGGCGGGGACGACAGCTGGGGTGCACCGACGCATGAACAGTTCACTCTGCTTGCAAACCGGCCGTACAGCTTCCGCTTTACGCTCGCTCGAATTTAATCTGCCATTGCAACAAAAAAGCGAGATTCCGCTCAGCGGATATCTCGTTTTTTTGTTTAGGGAAAACGTAAAAACCACCTTCTTTTGAAGCCGTTGGTGAACACATAGGCGGAATCCCCATACTATGGGGATATAAGTATTCAGGGGAGGTTAGATTGTATGTACTCTTATGGGGGCTTTGGCCCCTCCGGAAATAGAACGTCTTACGCATGGCCCAATTTGGCTCCTGCAAATGCAGGTCCACAGGTGATCTGCTTGACCAAAGCTCAGATTGAATTCAAAAACCATATGCGCTTATTATGGGAGCAGCATGTGGCTTGGACACGAATGGCTATCACCAGTCTTGTTTTCGGATTGCCCGATACCGTTGTGGTACTGGCGCGCCTCCTGCAGAATGCGCCGGATATGGGGAACGCGCTCAAACCATTTTACGGACAAAATATAGCAGACACATATGGTGCTCTTATCAAAGAGCATTTGGTGATCGCAGCCGATCTAGTAAAAGCTGCAAAGGCAGGCGATACAGCAGCAGCTGACGCGGCAGAGAAAAAATGGTACACGAATGGCGATCAAATTGTTGAATTCCTTGCCCGTATTAATCCATATTTTCCAAAAGAGGCGTTCAGGCAAATGTTCTATTCGCACCTGGCTCTAGTTAAAGCAGAAGCAGTATCGATGTTGAACAAGGACTACAAGATGAGTGTTCAGCTGTATGACCGTATCGAGCGTGAAGCGTTGATGATGGCGGATATGATAAGAAATTCCATACTCATCCAATTCCCGCAGAGGGTATAAACCGGATTATTGCTTCTTATGCTTAACAAAAGCCCTCAATGCTCCGCTTCAAGGCGGAAACCTGAGGGCTTCTTGGTTATACAGACTCCTGCATATTATGCTGAAAAAGTGTCCGATACAGCTCGTTGCGGCTCCATAATTCGCTGTGGCTTCCACGGTCCGCAATACATCCGTCTTCAAGCAGAATAATATGGTCTGCCCGCATCACAGAGGAAAGGCGGTGTGCGACGATAATCATCGTCCGCTCGCCAGATAGATTATCAAGCGTGCGGTTAATCTCGGTCTCGGATTCATGGTCCAGCATAGAGGTCGCTTCATCCAATAGGATGATCTCTGCTTTCGAAAGCAGAACTCGTGCCATAGCCAACCGCTGCTTCTGTCCGCCGGAGAGCTGGACGCCTTTTTCACCGATAACCGTGTCATAATTCTGCGGCAGCTTCGTGATGAATTCGTCCATATTTGCCAGACGGCAGGCAGCCCGTATCTCTTCTACCGTTGCCTTCGGCCGGGCAAGCCTTACATTGTCCTGTATCGACATATTGAATATGGCCGGGTCCTGCATCACTACGCCAAGGGTCCGGTGCAGCACCGTTTCATCCACGTCACGAAGCTCTTTGCCGGACAGCTGAATGTTCCCCTGCTCAGGTTCGTACATCCCTAACAATAGCTTCACAATAGTACTTTTCCCCGAACCGCTTCTGCCTACGATTGCTACTTTTGTACCGGCTTCAATATCAAAGGATACCCCTCGCAGAACCGTCTTCGTCATATCGCTGTATTTGAAAGATACATTGTTGAAGCTTAGGATACCCGACTTAGCTTGATTAGCTTCCTTTGAGCTGGTTGTGCTTGTTCTGCTGCGCTTGACAGGCGATTCTTCTAGAATATCCTGCACTTTCTCCAGACCTGGCAGTTCGGCAGTGAATTTCATATCAAGATCATTGATGATGCCGAGCTGCGTGAACATTTGCTCATAATACTTCATGAACACCAGCAGGCTTCCGATCGTCATCTCGCCATGCAGTATGAGCAGCCCCCCGATGAAATACAGGTTCATCCGCGTAATGAAGAAATCCTTAAAGGCTTGAAGCGCGCGGTTTCCGAACCAATACATATGCTGCTGGAAAAATGATTTACTGATGGCATGCCAATACTCGGTAAATTTCAGCGACATCCGCTTCTCCATATGATTGGCTTTGATCTCACGCCAGCCCTGAATGGCGGTCTGCAGCCAGCCTTCATACTGCCCATAGATATTCCGGTTGGTTTCAGCAGCTTTCCGGGCACCTTTGCCAAGTTTCCTGGTGATCCAGAAGGAGACCGGAACCATCAGCAGACCGAATAAAGCAAGCTTCCAGCTGAACCAGATCATCAGCCCTGCACCGACCAGTATCATTGCACAGCTATAAGCGTATTCCAGCGCCTGAACCTTGAACAAACGATTTACGGACTCTACATCCTGATCCATTCGGGCTTTCAGATCCCCCGTATTCATCTGTTCATATTTCCTGAACGGCAAACGCATATAACTGCTCCATACCGCAAGACGTACGGCGAAGGTCAGCCTGTTGGAAAGCTTGTTCCCGATTGCCGTTTGCCCCCCAAGAATAACTGTCTCTGCAATATAAATTGCGGCGTATCCCCCGCAGACATACCATAGCTTACTAAGGTTCTGCCCGACCATTACCTCATCCACGAGCAGCTTGAACAACAATGGCGTGATCATCCCCAGAGCAAGCAGCAGCACCTTAAAGACGATAAGGGACAGCCACTCCTTACGTTGGTTCGCCCATTGATCTTTAAACGCAAGGACCCACTGCAGCCTGATTCTGATGTTATGAAAAGACTTGTTCATCCGCTGTCCCCGCCCCGCTTTCCGAATATTGCTCATAAAAAAGCTGACGATACACGGCACTCTCCGCAAGCAGCTTGCGGTGATGATCGAAGGCGACGATGTGTCCATGATCGAGGACCGCCACCTTATCTGCGGCGATAATTGTTGAAAGCCGATGTGCAATAATTATCGTAGTTGCGTGTTCACCAAGATTTCCCCAGCTGGATTTGATGACATTCTCCGCTTCCCCGTCCAGTGCAGAAGTGGCCTCGTCAAAAACAAAGATGGGGTGCTGCTTCAAAAACGTCCGGGCGAGTGCAATCCGCTGTTTTTGTCCTCCGGACATGAAGATACCTGAACTTCCCCCTATGGTTGTATGCAGTCCCTGCGGAAGCTCACGCACATATTCGGCAATAAAAGCTTGCTCACAAGCATCCCATAATTCATGGTCAGTCCGGAATGAGCTTCCCCATAGCAAATTCTCCCGAACGGTCCCCTCAAAGAGAAAGGGCTCTTGAAAAGATACGCTGACAGCCTTGCGCAGCGATTTCAAATCACAGTCAAGAATGGAGGTGCCGTCAATGAGAATGTCTCCCCCGGAAGGCTTGTATAATCCGAGCAGCAGTGAAATAAGCGTGCTTTTGCCCCCGCCGCTTTTTCCTACAATGGCTACCGTTTGCCCGCCTTCTATCAGCAGGTTCACATTCTGCAGCACAGGTGTTTCCGGGCGGTAACCAAACAAAACATCCTTAAATTCGATCAAGCCCTTCGTTACCACAATCTTTGGTCCGCCCGGATTCTGATCCTCTTCCTCCTCTTGCAGCAGCTGGAACACGCGCTCAATCGAGACCTTGTTCTGCTGGATCCGGCTGTTGGCTCCGCTCATATTTTTCAGCAGCCCGCTGCCCTTGGAGAAATATTCAATAATGGCAATAAAAGCGCCAATCGTTAAGTGGCCGTTTACGATCATGAAGCTGGCAGTTATGTATAAGGTCAGATCGGAGCCCAGGGTGATTAGACTGACGGCTCGTTCTGAAACGAAATCGATCCGGCTGGATTGATTCTTGAGACGCATATATTTAATTAGATGACCCACAAAAACTCGTGTGCTGTATTTCCCGGCACCAAGCAGCCGGATATCGCGCAGCCCCGCCAGCATCTCGACACACCAGCTCATGAACTGGCCATACTGTTCACGCTGATTGGTGAGCCGGGATTTCATCGCCCGGCTGAAGCTCATGATGGTAAACACAACAACCGGAATTACAACAAGCATCAATAACCCCAAATACACATTGGCAATCATTACAAAAGCGATTGCCGTCACCATACGGATGCTGTTGGCCGTCAGGTAAAAAATATTCCAATGAATCAGATTCATGACTTCGTCAGCATCGCGGTTGATCACCGCCATAAGTTCGCCGGATTTACTCCGGGTGAAAAAGGCAGGCCGCAACGACATCAGCTTGTCATACAGCTTCTTCCGGATATCGAATGAAAATCTAGTAACCAGATACGACCACACACTGTTTAGAACGGTATGCAGCAGCTGCTCGGACAAAAAGATCATCCCATAACCGATGACGATAAAGATTAAGAATTGAAGATTCCGGTGATAGAATACCTCATCCACCAGCAATCCAAAGATAAAGGGATACACCATACCGATTACGGATGTTACCAGGATACAAATAAACAGATTGATAAAACTCCATTTATAATTGCGGATAATCGGCCAGAGAGTCTGAAGCTGGCTGCGCATCGAACGGTTCATTCCACCGCTCCCTTCTTAAACAGCTTGGCGAATACAGTTTCTTGGCCCTGGGGAAGCTCTACATAAACGGGCGGTTCAGCAGACTCCGCATCCGACTCCTTCTTGGCCCGTGTCCAATCTGAAGCAGTCACTTCAATTTCAAGCCTGTCTGCATCTGTTGATGAATCAATATTTAGAACGGTTCCTTCGTAACGATCTCCACTTTCCTTTATGTACCAGGTAATCTTGTCTTGCCTATGCAGTTCAGTATAATTGTTGTTCCCCTGCACAGTAATTAACGTTGACTCCCCTCTCTCCACAGGGGCACCAGTAACCGCCCAATAGCTCTGGATACGAATGCTGTTCATCAGAAGATACATCCCCACAGCCAATCCGACAATAATGAAGAGTGCCGCAATTGGCGTTTTGATAAACGTGAATGTATAGAGCTTCCATAGCCGTTTCTGCATAATCCACCTTCCAATTTAATTGATTTAATGAGAAAAATGTGGCCTAAATCCATATATTAGTGTAATGCTTGACAATCATTTTTGATAGTTATAATTCTGTGATAACCTTGTGAATTCGGTAGATTCGGTTGCTTCAACCTAAAAATCCCCGTTTTATCGCTCTTGAGCAATAAATGGGGATCTTCATATTCGTATGATACAAGCACGCAGTGCTGGCTTTTGTTATTCCTCGATCACTGCTGGAGCCCGGAAAAACCGGGACAACACGCCGCTTGACGGAGAACCCAGGAAGCTTGCTATAAATACAAGTCCGGTAGCAAAGGCCATGGAGCCTGAAATTGAGGTGTCCAGCCACACTGCAATATAGTAACCCGCGACTGCAGAGAGGACGCCAAAACCGGCGCTGAGCATCAGCATGACCGAAAGACGGTCTGTCCACAGATAAGCGGACGCAGCCGGGGTAATCAGCATGGCCACGACCATAATTGCGCCGACAGCATCAAATGAGGCCACCGTTGTTACCGATACAAGCGTCATGAACAGATAGTGCATCAATACGACCGGAAGTCCAAGACTGGCCGCAAGCGCCGGATCAAACGATGTAATCTTCCATTCTTTATACAATGCAAGAATAACAGCGAGTACAATAATGAGTACGATGAACAGCATTAGCGTTGCTTGAGGAACGGCACCTATCCAAGGCAGCTCCACTGTATTCCACGGAACAAATGTAATTTCACCCATCAATGCGTGTTTTACATCCAGATGCGCATTCCCTACCTTTGTTGCAATCAGAACAACACCGACTGCGAACAATGTGGTGAAGACTACACCAATGGAAGCATCCTGGGCTACGCCGCGGGAGTGCAGGAATTGGACCAGCATGGCTGTCAGCAGACCGGCGATGATGGAGCCGATCAGCATATGTCCGCCGCTCAGCTGCTTAGTGATCAGGAAGGCAACGACGATCCCCAGCAGCACACTATGGCTGATGGCATCCGCCATCATTGCCATTCGTCTAAGGATGAGGAACGTTCCAATTATCCCGCAGGTTAGGCCGACAAGTGAAGCTGTAAGCAATATCCAGGCTGTGTAGCTCATACCGCTTTCCCCTCCTCAGGCGTATGCAGATGGGCTGATTCCGCCGATTTTTTCTTTTGCGCCCGCAGGTGAAGAAGCTTCGCCAGCCAGCCTTTCTGAAAGCCAAAGACAAGCGACACAAGGAACAGCGAAGACGAGACCAGAACGATAAAGGGTCCTGTCGGCCAGCCTTTTCCCAGTGTGCTGACCCATGTTCCTGCGGCCCCGGCACCCCCGCCGAATACAGCGGAAATGATAAGCATCCGCTTGAAGGACTGGGTCCAGTATCGCGCACTTACCGGGGGAATAATCAGGAGAGCCGACATCAGAATGACGCCAACCGCCTGAATCCCGATGACAATAACAAGAATCAGCATGCTCATATACATCCCGTTCATCACCCGCCCGGACAAGCCCAGCCCCTTGGCAAAATCCGCATCGAACAGAAACAGCTTCCACTCCTTGAAACCGATCCATATGAACGCGATCACAATAAATGCCAGCACCAGCATGATCTTAACATCTTTACCGGTCATGGAAGCTGCCTGGCCAAATATGAAGGAATCCAGACCGCTCTGGCCTCCGCCTGCCGTCCGGTTCACAATGGACAATAGCATGATTCCAAGTCCGAAAAAGATCGACAGCACGATTCCCATCGCCGTATCCTCTTTAATTTTGGTGGACGATTGAATCCACTGGATAAAGAGGAAACCGAGCACTGCGCTTAGTGCCGCTCCGGCGATCATCGCCGGAACGCTTTTGACACCAACGATCGTAAAAGCAATCACAATTCCCGGCAAAGCCGCATGGGAAAGGGCGTCGCTCATCAGGCTTTGGCGCTTCCAGTACGCCAGACAACCGATCAACCCTGAGGCGATCCCAAGAATTAAAGTACTGAATAATACCCAGAGCGTGTTGGGTGAGATGCCGGTTATATCCATTAGGTGCCTCCGATCCAGCGAAGCGAACCTCCATAGGCACGGTACACTTGCTCTTGGGTAAACGCCTCACGGGTACTTCCGTGGGCCACAATCGTACGGTTCAACAGCAGCACGTGGTCGAAATACTCCTCTACCGTATGTAGATCATGATGCACGACCATCACTGTTTTGCCCTGCTCCTTCAATAGCTGGAGTGTCGTCATAATCGCCTTCTCCGTCGCGGCATCTACCCCGGCCAAGGGCTCATCCAGAAAATAAAGGTCAGAATCCTGTACCAGGGCCCTGGCCAGAAACACCCGCTGCTGCTGCCCGCCGGACAGCTGGCTGATCTGGCGGTGCGCGTAATCAGCCATCCCCATCTGGTCCAGGGCGTGTAATGCCTGCTGCCGGTGACTGGCTTTGGGCCATTTCAACCACCCGACTTTGCCATACAGCCCCATCATGACTACATCCAGCGCATCCGTCGGAAAATCCCAATCCACGGAGCCCCGCTGCGGCACATAACCGATACGTGATTTCACCTTGGAGAAGGCGGAGCCGTAAAAAGATACGCTGCCCGACAGCTTGGGATGCAGGCCCAGCATCACTTTGAGCAGGGTCGATTTCCCGGCACCGTTCGGGCCGATGATCGCCGTAAGCGTGCCGGGCTGCACCTTGAAGGAAACATCGTGCAGTACTTTATTTTGCCGGTAAGAGGCATTTAAGCCTTCTACTAGAACATCGCTCATCTTATTTCCCTCCCCCGCTGAGTGCAGTATAGATCGTTTCCACATTATGTTTATACATTCCCAGATAAGTACCCTCAGCGGTATCCGCATTGCCCATGGCATCGGAGAACAGTTCGCCGCCGAGCTTGACCTCCAGCCCCTTGCTCTTGGCTCCTTCAATCACAGCCTCTATGGATTTCGGGTTAATACTGCTTTCTACGAATACGGCAGGAATTTTGTTCTGAATCAGCAAGTCAATGGTATCGTTAATATCAGAGACGCCAAATTCATCCTCTGTACTCAGTCCCTGCAAGCCTATTACCTCAATACCATTTGCCCGGCCAAAATAGCTGAATGCATCATGCGCGGTAACCAGTGTCCGCTGGGCTTCAGGAATCTGTGCTAATTTGGCTTTTGAATCCGTGTTCAGCGCATCCAGCTCTGCGAAGTATTTCGCTTTATTGCTCTCAAAATATTCTGCATGCTCCGGAGCCAGCTTCTTCAGCTCCTCTGCTGCATTGCCGAGAGCCTGCTTCCAGAGGTCAATATCAAACCACACATGGGGGTCCGTGTCTCCCAGTTCATTTTTGAGCAGCTGGTCTTCCGGGATACTCTCAGCTATCGCTACCGTCGGCCTCGTTTTGCCGATCTCTTGGAACACCTCATGCATTTGGCCCTCCAGATGCAAGCCGCTGTATAGGACCAGATCTGCACCGCCCAGCTTGGCTATATCTCCTTGAGTGGCATTATACAGATGGGGATCCACACCCGGTCCCATAAGACTCTGTACCTGTACTTTATCTCCGCCAATAATCGTTATAGGCTCTGCAATCTGTGAAATGGTCGTAACCACAGCAATGGTGTCTCTGTCTGTCCCTTCTGCTGCGTTCCCGCTCTCCTTCTCATTACAGGCCGTGATTACAAGTGTCAAAGACAGCAATGCACCCACACCTAATTTTCTCGTTCTCTCCGCCCACAGGTTCCTCATTTGTTTCTCCTCCTGGTTCATAGAATAGATAAGATTCAATAATGTGCATTAAGGAAAATATGTTTCCCTGATGAAACTTATTTATATATATAAAAATAAAGGCATTTGTTTCTAATGTCAAACTAATTTTCACTAGGGAAAGAATTATGTAATAATAATCCAGCTTGTACTCATGCACTGCGTTACCTGAACACAACAAAAAACAGCGGCAGCCATGGACGAGAATATTGTCCTGGACTGCCACTGTTTTATTGTACTATCGTGTCCCGTTTGCTTAATCTTAGCTGGACCCTTACCCTTTTGTAATACGGTTCGCTTTAACATGTTTTAATTGGGCCACAATAATAACGCTGATGATCACCAGTAGGAACCACGAGCTGATCTTACTGAAGCTAACCACTTGCCAGGCTTGGTACTGGTCAGGATATTTCCAGGCATTAAAGAAAGTAGCTATATTTTCGGCTAACCAGATAAAAAAACCTACGATGAAAAAAGCCAGTGTCAAGGGCATTCGATAAGTAACGGTCCGTACCCGATAGATGATCCAGGTTTTCCAAAAAACAATGAGCACAAGCGCCGTCAGCCACCAGCGAAAATCAGGAATAAAATGATGTGTGAAAAAGTTCAGATAGATGGCTACTCCCAGTAATCCCGCAGAAGTAAGCCCCGGCCAGCCGGTCATGTCCATCTTCAGTCTACGCCATACCTGGCACATAAAACTTGCAACACTTGCATACATAAAACCGCTATAGAGCGGTACACCGAATATTTTCGTAAGCCCGGGCTCCGGGTATGACCATGATCCCATACTCACCTTATATATTTCCAGCAACAGTCCAATACAGTGAAATATACAGATCACTTTAATCTCATCCCATGTCTCTAATCCACTGCGGTACATGAGGTACTGCACAGTAAGCAACACGAAAAGAATGGCATCATAACGGTAAACGAAAGGCACATCTATTACACCGGAAAGAGCTAAGGTCCCAAAGATCGCAATAGGAAAAATGCAGCTCATCGCCTGATGATAGCCAAAATGCAGAAGTTGTGTTATTGGTTTCAATGATGTTATCTCCTCACCGGCAGCTTTAGCCTTCCTTTTTTATTGAAGTATTACCGTTTTGAATTTAACATATAATTTATCGTTTTACAATATATTTTGAATGTTTTATGATAGAATAAACCTTCCTGAACCTATTATATATTCTTACTCAATCCATATTTCCTTGTAGTTGATTTTGCCCCAGGCATTCATCTCGATCCCGTGCAGCGACTTCTCATGCCCGACTGTCTGCACACTATGATACATAAAAAGCACACTGCACTGCCGCTTCAGCTCCGCCTCGATCCTACGCAAAATCTGCATTCTCTGCTCCGGATCGGCAGTTTCCAGAGCTTCCCGGATTCGTCCATCGACTTTTGCCAACGTGGCAGCATCTAAATGGTTGCGGATATAACCGTTAGGAGACCGGTACATCTCAATTAATGCAATCGAGGGCTGCCCGCCCAGCACTTCGCCAACGAAGATCATATCTGCCTGCACAATCACCCCGGCTTGCGACAGTTCCAGAATAGGCAGCACATTTATTTCCACCTTAACGCCCAGCTTGCCGCACTCCTGCCGGATCCAGCGCACATCCTCTTCATTGCTGAAGTACTCATAGGTGTACAGCTGCAAGACTTCTCCGGCATAAGTAGAGGATCGCAGCAGTTCTTTGGCTGCATCCAAATCAGTGCCATTCCCATATGCGGGGTCATTCCACCCGGGATCAAAACCTGAAGAAGTCACGGCTCTTTTCCCCTGCAGCTCCCGAATCATTTGCTTCCGGTCCAGCGCAAGATGAATCGCCTCCCGTAATCGCCTGTCTTGCACTACTCCGTCTTTGGACAAATTGAACGTTAGCAAAGTACTGCCCAGCTCATATTGGTTCAATGTCCGGTCAGAATCCCCCTTGCTAAGCGCTTCAAAATACAGCAGCTGTGTTTGATCCGAAGACCGCTCCCTGCTCCGCAGCTGTTCTTCGTAATTAGGCCACACCCACATTTCAATCCTGTCCAAGAAAGGCCGTCCATTAAAATAACGTTCATTGGCTTCCAGCACCAGGATGGATTCGTTATTCTCCGTCATTTGAAATGGGCCGGTGCCCACTGGCAGCCTGGCGAAGTCATGTCTCGCAGCTATCTGCTCCAAATCATTCGGGATGATTGAAAATCTTTCGGTGGCTATAAAATGCGCAAACAGCGCATTCGGCTCAGACAGCTGGAAACAAACACAATACGTACTCTTCATCTCCACCTGCAGCACACTTTGTGCCAGAAAATCGCCGGCACTCCAGTTCCTGATACGCTCGAAAGTAAACCTCACATCCTCCGCCGTCAGCCTTTTACCATGATGGAACGTCACGCCCTTGCGCAAATAAAAGGTCCAGCGGCTTTTCGTTTCGTCACACTCCCAGTGATGGGCAAGTCCAGGCTTCAGGGTCTGCTGCTGCGGATCGTATTCCACCAATGTATCAAACAACTGGCGGATCATATGTGCCTCCGTTCTCCGGACAACTGTCAGCGGATCAAGATCAGGCACGGGCCTGTAAAAGGGAAACCGCAGCACATCCTCATCACTCCGCTGTTTATGCATGCCAAACTGGTCACCAAGCCAGCTGTGGAACTGCGTATGCAGAGATTCGCTACTACTGGCCTGCAGACATTCGAAGGCTTCACGAATCCGGCCTTGCTGCGCCCGTCTGCGCGCTTTTTCCAGTATCAGCTCTTCTTTGTCCCGGAGAAGTACAAGCTGTGAAGTATTCCCCCTGCCCAGTCCCGATTTCCAGTCAATATAGCCATGCTCCTTCAACTTCTGGACGAGAAATTGCGTATTGCGGCGCGTGCAGTCAAAGATAACCGACAGCTCATCCATTGACACGGGAAACCAGGTTTTATCCGGTTTTAACTCATATTGTTTATGCAGCGTTAAGTAATGATCTTCAATATCCATCATCGTCACTCCTCTAAAAGGCGAAATCAATAAATTAACTTTTCTATTTTACTACCACTTTTGTAAAAGTATAATTTGAGTCATTACATCCGTAAAGAGGAGCGTGTATGAACTAATGTCATCCAACATAACGCAAGCACAGCCGGAGATATCCATTTGGCGCAGTCCGGCTTTTATGATTTTACTTGGGACAGGTGCGATCATGGCGCTGGGGAACAAGATCTATGAGCTGGCCCTACCGCTCATTTTGTATGATCTCACGAAGTCCTCCGTGGTTATGTCGACGATGCGGGGCATTGAATTCCTGCCGAATTTGCTGCTCGCGATGTTCATTGGCGTCCTGGTAGACAGGGTACATAAGAAAAGGTGGTCTTTAACGGCTATTCTGCTGCAGATCGTAATTCTTGCGGGGTTGTACGCGGCTATCGAAATGGGGAGTCATTCTCTTTGGCTGTTGTACATTGCGGGTTTTCTGCTGATGACCTTTGGGTATGCCTATTCTAACGCCCGGGTTGCCATGGTGAAGCAGTCGCTTCCCAAGTCCATGCTCACCCCGGCAAATGCTTCCTACAA
The DNA here is from genome assembly GCF_051594305.1 of Paenibacillus sp. IHBB 3054. Classification (NCBI taxonomy): domain Bacteria; kingdom Bacillati; phylum Bacillota; class Bacilli; order Caryophanales; family Paenibacillaceae; genus Paenibacillus; species Paenibacillus sp. IHBB 3054. Next base: position 208,397 of record NZ_JBOFBG010000004.1, read on the forward strand.
TTTCGTGACGACCTTTGTCGGGATCACCGGACCCGTATTAAGCGGCTTATTGCTCATCCTACCCAATCTCCATCTATCTCTGCTGATTACGGCGGTTGCTTTCACCTTGGCCTTCATTACACTTTCCTGTATTCGAACCCATGAAGAGACCGCATCGCCTTCTTCGAAGCGAGACGGGTTCTGGAAAGAGCTGCATGCAGGCTGGATTGAATTACGCACGAACCGGTTATTATGGACGATGACGATCGCCGTTATTTTTCTGAACAGCACTTCCGGGATGGTGGATACGACAATTATCTTTTTTGCAAAAGATGAACTGAAGCTCGGGAATGCGCTACTTGGCCTCGTTTTCTCGGCTGCTGGAATCGGAGGACTGGCAGGAAGCCTGCTGATCAGTAAATTGCGGGGTTATTTCACAGTTGGACAGCTGATTACGTTATCCAGTTTATGCGTCGGGTTGACGAGTATCATCTTTTATTGGTCGCACTCTGCTTATGTACTTGCCTTCGGTCTGTTTCTATACGGTTTGTTTGAGACGATAAGCACGGTAAGCATCTGGACGTTCCGCCAGGAGACAACACCTTATCAGCTAATTGGCCGGGTCAGCGGAATTACGGGATCAATCTTCAAGCTGGGGATGCCCTTCGCCATTATAGCGTCGGGCTGGATCTCCGAGCTGTCGGGGCCACGCACGGTGTTCCTGATTACGATAGGCATAAATATGCTTATATTCGCAGTTTGTCTGTTTAGTCCATTATGGAAACATCGCGGGGCGATAAAGGGATAAATCAGCATCATTTCACGCTAAAAACAATTTCAGTACCTGTCTCTTTGTTCTTGAATGGTCCGATGTATTCCTTAAATGCAAGGTCTATCCCTGATAAATCGTCAGGCAGCGGAGGGGAGACCACATAATTATAAGCGGCATGCCCCGTTGAACTACCGCCATCTGACATTCGGCAGTCATAAGCTTCACCCAGATCAAGTTCAAAATGTTTGTGATGTTTGTAGGAATGTCTGATCAGATCATCTACAGTGACATCCCAATCTATATTGAATGTAATTACGCTGGCATTGCTGTATTGCCGCATGGAAGTCAGTGTATAGAAATACTCACCCTGCTCAATGGACTGAAGCACAGGAATATGTTTTCTGAATCCGGAAGGCTCAATCAAGGGTTTAAAATGCTCTTCACTTAACAAGGTTCCGAATACTGATTTTAACAAATCCTCGTAGAGTTCGAAATCCGCCGCCCATCTAGAGATTTGCTCTAAGGGCGGAAACCCCGGATTATTGCCGGAGATATCTTTCCGCTGCTTGATTAGTGCACACATTTTCTCGTCAATATCAGTGATCCGCGTATCATAATGTTCGGTTGGACGTTCAAATGGCATCCGTCTCATCGTTAGCCTCCCTTTTTATAGAACAAATACTGACACCGATTCAAAATACAGCAGCCGTTTCTCATCCTCATAAATATCGGGAGGAAGCGACAAATACTCTTCTGTAAGCAGGTCCGCTTCGCTAAGGGCATTGGACCGCCATAACGTCAGACCAAGCTGCGGAAAAGTATAGGTGCATCCGGTATCCGCAGGATTCCGTTCATAGGGAGATAATTGATCCAGAATAACTGCCAGCTTCTCAGCCATGGTAGCAAATAGATCAATCCCGGCAAAACTGCAGGTCCACTCTTCCCCAGAATTGGCGATTTCGATGAATACCGCCGATCCGGCGTCGTTGTATTCTACTTTATAAAATATCGGGAAGTCCGCCGCGGCTTTCGCGATCTCCGCCTCGGTCATTCCCAATCGCAGCGGGCCAATGGATTGCCCGGGTAGTACAGGGATTAGCCCGGGAGCTGATTCCATTGAATCTGCACTCTGCGTGAACGAAATTTGTGCACGCCCTGCTTGTTCGGCATCACTAATTAGCGGTGTAACTGATTCGTGTGGCTCTGGAGCAGACAAACCATATTTGTCCATCAGGCGAAGTTTATCCTTGCTGCTTATCTCTACCTCGCAGGTTTGATTGCTTTGTTCCAACGTAATGTATTCTCCGGCTTCTCTGAAGCTGCTTAGGTAACCTGATCCTACCGCTGCGCATAATGCCGCACCCACTGCCGCTTCTTCCTGTGAGCTACTCAGACTAAAAGGAAGCCTGAACGCCGACCGGACTTTGGCACATAATACTGTGTTGGCACGCAGTGCGTTACCAGAGCCGACTATATAATCGTAGGTTCTGCCGGTTTTCATCCCAAGAGCCGTATAGAATACGTGCAACTCATCAACCATCCCCTCCAGAAAGGCATGGGCAAGTTTGCCGGGAGTGAAATTGTCCAGCGAAATGCCTTCCATGCTTCCGCGCGTACTAGGGTTTGATCGGGTTCCAAGGAATTGTGAGTGTACCGTTAACCCCTGGCTACCCGCCGGATTATCCTTCAACAGCCGATCCATTATACTGTAAACCTCTTCCGCTGGTTCTCCGGTATAAGCTTCGATGATTTGCCGGAAAAAATGCTCCAAAAGAGCGTAGGATTTGCCTCCGCTGAGTGCAACACCTACCATGAGCACACCACCGCCGGGATAAGGCCGCATTTCCATTCCATCTAATTGCTCCATACCCTCCGGCAGCAGCACCGACAACTGGCTACCTGTTCCAATGTTCAGCAACAGCGATCGGTCGGGAGCCGGAACACTTCCCAGAAAGCTTGCCTGATTATCTCCGAGCGAGGTGTATACAGGAATTCCGTGAGACGTGAGTCCTACTACCGTTCCTGAGGGTACAACCGGTGGCAGCACCTTCGGATCAATTCCTGCCTCAGCAAGGGCTGTCCGGTCAAAATCATTTAGAAGGAAGCTGTAGCAGCCAATCGCAGCAGCTTGTGTTGCGTCGATTTTTGGCACATCGCACCCTGCTAACCTTAATGCCACATAATCGGCAATCGTACAGAAGCTGGAGGCATCATTCGGAACAAGATCATGCAGCAGGTTATAATAGTGTGTTGCCATCCCGTAGCCTGGAGCGACCGGGTAGCCGGTCGATTCACTCAGCTTCTGCACATAAGAAAGCGAAGCATCGTAAGGAAGCCCCCCTCTGCCATCTTGCCAAGTATAAAGCGGACTGACATGTTGCCCATTTCTATTTATATATAGGATACCGTGCATTTGTCCAGTCAGGCCTATCCCGGACACATCCGGTTCCCATGATACCAGTTGCTCCAGAATATCTTCCACTTGCAGGAGAATTCTTTCAGGGTCCTGCAGCCTTTCCCACTCTGCCGAGCCAGTAGGGGTATTTCCTCCCTCATCCGAAAGGGTATGAAGCACTGTTCGCTGCTCCAGATCATACACCAATCCGGAAATTGAAGTCGTTCCGATATCCAGTCCGATATACTTCACAATTGCTCTCTTCCTTCCCTGTAAACTCCATAATTATTTCCAGAATAACATAAAGCAGATAACATGCAAATAAACCTGAGGAAGTGATCCACAGGTACAGCACAGTGATTCTGCATAAACTGGATACCTTTAAAAGATACTAGCGTTTGGAAGATATTCGCGACATTGGAGGAAATCAGATGAGACTTCAGGACAAGGTAGCTGTGGTTACGGGTGCAGCTTCAGGAATGGGTAAGGCAATCGCCATTCTTTATGCAAAAGAAGGTGCCAAGGTAGTAGTCTCAGATATTCATGAAGAAGCTGCCCAAAGAACTGTGGACGAAATCAAGTCAGCCGGAGGCCAGGCTATTGCAGTAAAGGCGAATGTAGCGTCCGAAGGAGATATTCAGAATTTGATAGATACTACAGTGAATACCTATGGCACATTGGATATTCTGGTGAACAATGCCGGAATTATGGATAATTTCGAACCGGCCGGAGATATTGAAGATGACAAATGGGACCGTGTCTTCTCAATCAATACGAACTCCGTGATGCTCTCAACGCGCAAAGCTCTCCCTATCTTTCTTGCCAAACAAAAGGGGGTAATCATCAACGTCGCCTCGGCCGGCGGATTAAACGGTGCCCGGGCCGGCGCTACCTATACCGCTTCCAAACATGCCGTTGTGGGTTTCACCAAGAACACCGGCTTTATGTATGCTCAGCAGGGAATCCGCTGCAATGCCATTGCACCAGGAGCAGTTGAGACTAATATTGGCTCTACGATGACAAACATTAATCAATTTGGCATGGGGCGTACCCAGCCAGGATTGGCCCTGAACCCGCGGGTCGGCAAACCTGAAGAAATTGCTCAAGTAGCGCTGTTCCTTGCTTCCGAAGAATCCAGTTTCGTGAACGGAACCGTCATCGTAGCAGATGGCGGCTGGACGGCTTATTAAACATCACGAATGAACATGCCAAAAACCCACCTATGCTGAGATGCTGAGACAGGTGGGTTTTTGGCATACAGATGATATTTTACTCCATCTCACTCAGTATCTGCTTGAGGATTTCGATCTTCTTGGTATAATTTTCGTACCCATCCGTTTTCACTTTTTCCTGTGCTAATCCATGTGCTTCGTTTGGTTGTTTGGACACCAATGTTACCATATTTTCTGCCATGCTATCATATCCATGATCTCCTTCTCTTACGCTACTTAAGTAGGCCGTCTATCATGCTTCCAGCCTTTTCCCGTTGTTTTGCCGACGGATGCCATCAGAACAGAAAGATGACTGCTCCCGTCGATGCCCAGATATTCGTTCATGTTTTTGTCGAACCAGTGGCCTATGGTGGCTACCCCCAACCCCAACCCGTTCCCGACAGTATGAAGATTCTGTGAGACATGGCCTGCATCCCACCATATGTACCGATATGCCCGTTCGTTGTACTTGTCTTCCGTACGTCCAACCATAGCAGTCCAAACAAAGTTAACGGCCGCCCGGCGGGTCATCTCCTGCTCCTCCGTAAACAGATAGGCAACCTGCGCTACGTCCTCCAGTTTTAACCCTTCCAAGGTCCATCTCTCCACATCCAGGTGATATAGTCCTTTTTCCAATCCTACCACGTTATTCACCAGCAGATAAGTTTCAATCGGATAAAGTGCTCCTGCGGAAGGCGTTGTCCGAAGTTGATACCCGTCCATATTCGCAGTGATTCCCTGTGTTCCCCAGAGCAATAGGTTTAATTCGTTCAATGAAAGTGGCACATTAGTGAAATTACGCTTGGTACGGCGGTTGTTCAGCAGCTCCCACAAGGCTGGAGCTTCCGGTAAGTCAGGATTTCCCAATGGGATATGCACAATAGCGTCTTCATACCGCAAATACGTAGGCGGAGCTTTAGAAAAGTCGTACTTTGCCGCCCAACCTTTTTCCAAATCGCCGACAGCGTAAGATGTTGCCTGGATAAAATCATTACAGATGCTCTTCCACTCAGGATGCATGAAATATTCCTCCCTTTTTACAGTTGATTCACTGCCCACAAGGTAGAGTATACGACGCAGTATACCATTAGTGAAATTATGCTTTATTATATTGTTAATAAGTCTTTACTAATGTCAAAGGAGGAAACATGACACTTACACAACTACAAGTTCTAATTGCAGTATCAGAGCACAAAAATTTTACCAGAGCGGCAGATGCATTGGGGTTTACGCAATCGGCGGTATCGCAAATGATCAACAGTCTGGAAAAGGAATTGGGAATCTTGTTGTTTCACCGCAACCGGCGCGGCATCTCCACGAGCTACATCGGTGAACGGATGATTCAGCATGCCCGAGAAATTTTGCGTATTACATCATGCATGAGAGAGGAATCCTCTGCTTCCTTGGGATTGGAAGCGGGAACACTTCGCATCGGAGTCATTCCCAGTGTATCCGCTAAGGTGCTTCCCGGCTTAATCGGTTCGTTCCGGGAGCTGTTTCCTCAGATTGATATTGTCTTGTTTGAGGGGAGTTACGAAGAGATTCACAGCTGGATCTCCGGCTCCGTAGTAGATGTCGGCTTTACCACCACGCCTGACAAAGAGCTACAGACGTTTCCGTTGCTTCAGGATCAAATGAAAGTGTTTGTTTCTAACGATAGTCCGCTGAAAGATGAACCGTTTCTCACTTTCGACCAACTGAGGGGCAAATGCTTTATTATGGTTAAAGACTATGGCATCCAAAAACTGTTACAAGAGCATGGCAATGTACCGAATGTCACCTTCGAGGTGAGGGATCCGGCCACAATCCTCTCCATGGTGCAGGAAAGGGTCGGAGTCACTATCCTGCCCGAACTGTTCATGCCTGAGGTATTGCCAAAAGTGACGGCAGTCCCGCTTCGACCAGCCATAACTCGCGAGGTCGTACTTGCCGTACGTGACTTTCAGTACGTTTCTCCGGTGGCCGCAGAGTTTATTGTACACAGTCAAAATTATATGAAGAAAGTGGAAACAGCTGGACTCTGAGAGATTGAGCCTGCCTGGTTTAATAAGGAATACACTTTACATAAATTCCAGGAGTACATCGCCGGCAAAGGGACCCAGTTCTTGTCCCGAAGAAAGGATAATAACCGGACCCCTTACAACAGAAAAACCGCGCAGAGCGCGGATTCTTAAAGGACTATGTTCTTGTCTTCTGACAAATTTATTGCCGTGCATCTCTGACTCTGATATTACTTCCGAACAAAGTGGAATCGCTTGTCAGCTTGTAGGATGGATAATGTTCGTCGGCCTCCAGAGTCATCACCTCATCAAATAATGATTCCTGCTGGCGGTCGCAGAGAAAGACGAACGGTTGCTGCTGGAAGACGATATCCGTTGTATTAGGTTCATTTACGATCAACAAGACCAAAACACCGTTGCAGCCGCAATCTTCCGTGTCATAGAATAATTTGAAGGATCCGGGTTTATCATTAAGACTTTCTTCAAGACGACCGGAAGTTAATGGATCCAGTTGAATTTGCATATACTCCACTCTCCTTTAGAGCAGGTTGCCCCTAAATTGATTATGGAATAAGTATAGATTTGAAATTCAACAAGGGCCTGTGACTGCACTCACTTACATATTGACAGTTCCTAAAAATTAAAATTCGTGCAATTATCCAATTTGCGAACGTGCGGCATTCTCCAGAGCCAGCAGTTCTTCCCTCACTTTCACCGCTTCACCGATGATAATAAGTGCCGGATTGCTGATCTTCATAGCTGCGGCCAGCTTGTCGATGTTGCCAAGCGTACCGGTCACCGTCCGCTCACGGGCTGTAGTCCCATTCTCGATCAGCGCTACAGGAGTTGCAGCATCCTTCCCATGCTTCAGCAGCTGTTCGCGGATCGTGCTCAAATGGCTTACCCCCATGTAAATGACAAGGGTGTCCACGCTGTGAGCAAGCGCATCCCAGCGGACAGGAGCAGCATGATCGTGACAGCGGCTGCCGGTTACGATGGCAAATGAAGCGGCCAGACCGCGATGAGTCAAAGGAATTCCAGCGGAAGCCGCTGCACCGATGGCCGAAGTAATGCCGGGAATGACCTCGTAGGGAATTCCCGCAGCAGCAGAGGCAAGCGCTTCTTCCCCGCCCCGTCCGAAGACGAAGGGATCGCCGCCTTTTAAGCGGACGACATGGCTGCCGGCGGAAGCATGTTTAATCATCAGCCTTTCAATGCCTTCCTGTGGCATAGAATGCTGGCCCGGCGCTTTGCCGCAATAGATGCGCAGCGCCTCCTTCCTGCCATAAGCGAGCAATTCTTCATTCACCAGCCGGTCATAGAGAATAACATCCGCAGTCTGAATGCGCCGCAGCGCTTTAACTGTAATCAGCTCCGGGTCCCCCGGTCCTGCTCCAACAATACTTATACTCCCCTGTTTCATAGGCCTTTCTCCAATGCTGCCGTGCTTGAGATAACAGCTTCTCTCCGTCCGGACTGCTGCTCCGCTGTGGAAGAAGCTCCGGACTTAAAGCTTTTTTGCGAAAGATAGAACAGCAGGCCCGTAAACAGCACCCCGCCGAGAAAATTTCCGAGCAGAACGGGGATACCGTTCCAGATCCACCAGTCTCCAAAGCTGACTTTTGCCCCTAGCAGCATTCCTGCAGGAATCACGAACATATTGACCACCGTGTGCTCAAAGCCTTGACCGAAGAACGTTAGGATCGGCAGCCACATCGCCAGTATTTTTCCGGCTGTGGATTTAGAGGTCATTGCCATCACTGCCCCGAGCGTAACCATCCAGTTGCAGAGCATCGCCTTGATAAAGGCGAGCGTCATCCCCTCTGCCCCCATACTCTTATAGGCTGTTGTTTTGCCTTCACTTGTTGTGATCAACGTCTGAATTAGCGGATTTGACATATCGGTCCCCATCTTTGTAATGGTGAGGCCATATAAGGCTGCATATACTGCACAGCCGATTAAGTGCCCGATAATGACCCAGAAGAAATTGTTCAGCATCCGGCCTGTTGACGTCTTTTTCTCCAGCACCGCCAGCGGAATCAAAGCAAAGCTGCCGGTAACGAGCTCCAGTCCAAGCAGAATAATCATTACAAAGCCGACAGGGAATAAAAGTGCTCCGATCATAGGTATCTTAGTTTGGGCTGTTGCTGTAAAAGCTAAGGTAGTCGCACACGCCAGTATCGCTCCGCCGAGGCTGCCGCGTACAATAAGCTGCGTGATGCTCAGCTCCGCTTTGGCCTTGCCGGCTTCGATCATTGAGGACAACACTTCGCTAGGCTTCACATAATCCATAATTATCCCCCCTGTAATTTTTATCTGTACTAGATGGTCAGATAGATATGCCCGCTGCCGGGATCTATCTCGACCTCATAGGTTGTCACATGACCGGAATCGGGTGCCTGCACGGCACCGCTATGAAGGTCGATCCGCCAGTCGTGGAGCGGACAATGAACCTTTGAACCGCAGACCATACCTTCCGATAAGACGCCGCCTTTGTGCGGGCATTTATTCTCAACAGCCAGCACCTCACCACCAGAGAGACGGAACAAGGCTATCTCCTTGTCTCCCACCTTGAACTTGCGCGAGCCTCTGATGTCGATATCCGTCAAATTGCCAACAAGCATTTTGGTCATAGTCATAGCAGTGGCCTCCTTATACCGTCTCGGATTGTGAGAGTTCTTCGAAATTTTTGCGCAGCTCCGGCTCATTAACAATTTGTTTCCACGGGTCGGTGGTGAGACTGAGCGTCTTCTGAATTCTTTCCTGCAGCGCCAGCCGTTCTTCCTTAAGCTCTAAGGCCTGCTTAATGCTGTCCAGACCTACACGTTCGACCCACTGGGCTGTCCGCTCGTTCCAGCCGGCATTCTCCCGGTAATATTGCAGAAATGCACTGGCCCACTCCAGCACTTCATCATCGGTCTTCACTACGCAGAGGAGATCTGTTGCCCGTACATGCACACCCCCGTTGCCCCCGATATGCAGCTCCCAGCCGCCATCAATGGCGACAACGCCGAAATCCTTAATCGTCGCTTCTGCACAGTTTCGCGGACAGCCGGAGACCGCAAGCTTCACCTTGCCCGGCGTATTCAGCCGTTCGAAAGCTTTCTCTAAGCGAATGCCCATACCAAGGGCATCTTGCGTACCGAACCGGCAGTAGGTGGAGCCGACACAGGTTTTGACCGTCCGGAGTGTCTTGCCGTAGGCATGCCCGGAAGCCATATCCAGCTCTTCCCACATCTTCGGCAGATCCTCCTTCTTGACGCCGAGCAAATCAAGTCTTTGCCCGCCGGTGAACTTCACCAGTGGAACCTCGAACTTCGCGGCAACCTCTGCGATCTTGATCAGCTCAGCCGGTGAGGTCACGCCTCCATAAATTCGCGGTACCACCGAGTAAGTGCCATCTTTCTGGATATTGGCATGGTAGCGTTCATTCGTGTACCGGGATTCCTTCTCATCCACATATTCTTCAGGCCAGAGCATCCCCAGATAGTAATTCAATGAAGGACGGCATTTGGCACAGCCCTCTTCATTACTCCAATCCAGTACATTGATGACTTCCTTGACCGTCTTCAGTTCCATCCGCTTGATCTCGGCGACAATTTCGTCGCGTCCAAGCGTAGTGCAGCCGCAGATGCCTTCCTTGACCGTGACCACATGATCACCGGCATAGAGCTGCAGCAATCCCTCTACCAGCGGTTTGCAGCCGCCGCAAGAGGCGGAAGCTTTCGTGCAGGCTTTGATCTGGCCTACGCTGGTGCAGCCCCCGGTTTGAATAGCCTCGGCTATCGCCCCTTTAGAGACACCGTTGCAGCCGCAGATGATCTCGTCATCGGCCATGCCCTCCAGCCGGTTTCCTTTGGGCGAGGCAAGCGCATCGCCGGAAATCCCAAGCAGCAGTTCTTTTTCCTTCCCCTTAATATTCTCGCCTTTCTTAATCATGGAGAATAGCTGTGCCCCGTCATTCGTATCGCCGAACAATACGGCACCGATCAGCTTGTCGTCCTGAATGACCAGCTTTTTGTAGACTCCGTCAATCTCATCCTGATAGCGCAAAGCTCTTGACCCCGGCTGCTCCGTGAACTGCCCTGCGGAGAATACATCGACCCCGGATACTTTCAGCTTGGTCGAGGTAATAGAGCCTGTGTAACCTTCAGTCGGAACACCCGCCAGTCTCTTGGCGAGCACAGCCCCCTGCTCATATAACGGAGCTACGAGTCCATAAGCAATACCCCGGTGCTCTGCACATTCTCCGACTGCATAGATTCCGGGAATATTGGTTTCCAGATAATCATTCACAATGATGCCGCGGTTAATCTTAATAGAGCTCTTGCGTGCCAGCTCAATATTCGGCTTGATGCCGACCGCCATCACGATCAGATCGGTTTCGGCCACTTCACCATCAGTGAACAGCAGCCCTTTAACTCTTTTTTTACCGAGAATTGCCTCTGACTGCTTCTTCAGCAGAAACTTCATCCCCTGTTCTTCCAGCTCTTTGCGGAGCATCACCGAAGCAGCTTCATCCAGTTGGCGTTCCATAATATAATCATGGATGTGTACAACCGAAACCTCCATCCCCAGGTGCAGCAGTCCTCTTGCCGCCTCCAGACCAAGCAGTCCTCCGCCGATGACCAGCGCTTTTTTATACTTTTGCGAAGTTTCCTGCATAATCCGGGTGTCCTTAATATCGCGGAATGCGATGACCCCTTCCTTCTCTGCTCCGGGCAGCGGCAACATGAACGGGTTAGAGCCGGTGGCCAGAATCAGCTCATCATAGCGGGCTTCTATCCCTTTATCCGTATATACTTTACGCTCCACAGTATCTATGGAAGTGACAGTGTGGCCCGTATACAGCGTAATATTGAAACTTCGGTACCATTCAAGGTCATTGATAATAATCTCATCCATGCTGGCTCCGCCTGCGAGGACAGAAGATAACATAATCCGGTTATAGTTCGGATGCGGCTCGGAACCAAAAATCGTAATCTCGTAAGCCTCAGGAGCCAATTTGAGCAAATGTTCGATCGCCCTTACCCCCGCCATCCCGTTTCCGACCAGTATCAGTTTTTTGCGTATTGCTGACATATGTCTCTCTCCTCTCCATGTAGACAACAGAAATAGCCCGCTTCACTCCGGCCGGAAACTTACGATTCCAGGTAACAGATGTGAGAGCAGGCGCCATTGCCGCTTCGACCGAATACATCGTTGTATTCGTAGATTTGATGAATTTGTTAAAATGACTATACTACATGAATTCGTATTACGTCAACAATTATGACATATAAATTTTTATATATTTAATTTGTCGACAACAAGACTCAATGTGTGTTATATAATATAACATTATAACTTATATAAGTACGTTCAAGAGTAGATCTATGACGTCGATCATTACGATGTAAAAGGAGCGTCAAACTATGCATTCCCTGCTCGTCATTCATAATGGTACAACAGCGAACGATACAGAAGCGCTCTCGTCCCGGAGCCCGGACGTCATTCTTCGCTCCTGCGGTTATGTGGTCGAGGTAGCTGATACTCCGGAACAGGCCTTGGCCCTGATCAGCGATGCCGATGCCTCCATTCTTCATCTGCCTATCACCGAAATCAATGAATGGAGCACCCCGCTGATCCAGCACAAAATTGCGCCAATGGTCTGGTGGTGCACTTCCCTGACCGCGACATTATCTGTCTCGGCCTGTGAAGACAATATTAGGGTCGACGGGATATTATCCCCCTTTATGCACCCGCAGGAGATTCACTGGATTCTTCATTTCAGCGCCAAGCAGTGCTTCGAACGCCATCAATGGCTAAAGGAACGGGAACAGCTGCTGTCCCGGATCGAAGAGCGCAAATGGATTGATATGGCTAAAGGCATTCTCTCCAAGGCGAAGAACATCAGTGAATCCGAAGCCTATGACCTTCTTCGCAAGCAGGCGATGAATGAACGCAAGCGTATGGTTGATGTCGCCACGTCGATTGTTAAAGTATATCAGCTGCTGCAGGATCAAACTTAAGGAGAATCCCATATGATCAATATTCTAAAAGAAGTTGCCAGAGGCAAACGGGGTGCCAGGGATTTAAGCTATGATGAAGCTTATTATGCTGCGGAATCCATTCTGGGCCAGACGGCCTCTCCCGTGCAGATTGGCGCCTTTCTAATTGCGGAGCGTATCAAGCTGGAAAGCATCGAGGAGCTGGAAGCCTTCGTAACGGTCTGCCGCAAGGTTGCCCTTCGGGAGCCGGTTCAGCAGGGCCTGGATTGTGCCGGGCCTTATGACGGCAGAACGAATTCTTTTGTCGCCACCTTCCCTACCGCCTTCTTGCTGTCTGCTGCGGGAGTGCCGGTCACACTGCATGGTTCACCTTCCTTGCCGCCCAAGTGGGGGGTTACACTGCAGGACATAATTCAAGCCTCCGGTATTGAGATTGCCAGGCTGTCCCGGACAGACGCGATCGAAGCTGCAGAAGAAAGCGGCGTCCTCTTCGCCAAGGCTGAGCAGTGGTGTCCTCCGCTTGGGGCCATCCGCAGCCTCCGGGAAGACATTGGCATGAGAACGATCCTGAATACAGCAGAGAAATTGATCGACTATTCTTGTTCTCCTTACATCGTATTCGGGATCTATCATAATACTGTATTCGACCGGATTTCCAGGCTGATTGTGAAGCTCGGCTATCAAAAGGGATTGGTTGTTCAAGGGGTGGAAGGCTCTGAGGATCTCTATATCGACCGCCCGAACCGTGTATACTCCATTGCGAACGGCATAGCGCAGCTGGATATCATTGATCCTGATGCCCTGGGACTTGAAACCGTTGTGCCTGAAATGGACTGGACTCCCCAACGGCAGCTGCTGACGGCTGAAGCAGTACTTCAGGGAGGCGGGCATATGGCCTTCTACAATCAGACGCTGTTGAACGGCGCAGCCCGGCTTCATGTGGCTGGAAAGGTCAATTCCATAGAAGAAGGCGTGTATACTTGCAAGCATTTACTGGACAATGGAGACGCCTGGACTGTCTACAGTAAGTGGAAAAACGCACTTCTCGGCAGTAAAGCACTCCACTAGAGCTGTTACAAAAAAAGCGCGCAACCGTAACCATACGGTGCGCGCTTTTTGCTGCAAAAAAGACCTAAGGCTAAGAATAACCGCTATTAATCGGTATGCAATGCTTGCCGCTGCTTGCGAGGTTCAGCAGACTTTTGCGGCTCGCGGCCCCCTCCTAATTTGAAAACCAGAATCCCCCCAACAATCACTACAACACCTATGAACTGATTCAACGTGAACGGAACCTTGGCCAGACCGAGCCAGCCCAGTGAATCCCACAACAGGGCGAAGCCGAGCTGAGACGTCAGTACAATCGAAATCGCATATGTTGCTCCAAGTAGCCTTGTGGCCTGCACCAGACAGATGACAACACCGACACCGATCATTCCGCTGATCCAGTACCATGGCTGCATATGCTGAAGAGTGAACATATTTTTGCCTTCCACGATCAGCCCCATTACCAGTGAAGCAATAAAGCCCATCCCCAGTACCAATGTTGTAGTGGACCAAGAACCAGTATGTTCATTTACTTTGCTGTTGAATATGTTCTGCAGGCTTACAAGCGCCCCGGCAAACATAGCCAGTAGTAGTCCCAGTATCATTATCTATTACTCCTTTTTTTATCTTCTTTATGTTCATAAGTATGGTGTGGTTTACTCGTAAATATTACGGTGCGCCAGTCTGCTAAGCCCTTCCCGGTCCTTCACCAGAATGTAGCCTTTGCTGCGCTCGGTCAGCCCCTGCTGGCAGAACTTCTGGATTACCCTGTTCAAATGCCTGTAGCTGGTGCTAATAAAATTCGCCGTATCCACCAGATTAATTGTGCTTAACTGCCCCGTAAATTGAGGATCGGATTCATCATAGGTAATGGATAAAAGATAACTCGCCAGCCGTACCTCAACGGGGTGCATCAGGTTCAAGCTGAGGAAATTGGATTTTCTGTAGAATTTCTGAGTAATAATCTCCAGCAAAAATTGCAGCAAGGGCGGATGGTTCTGCCCGTATTTTTTCAGCCACCTGTACGGAATGCAAATCATATGAACCGGCGATACGGCTTCAACTGTGTTCAGCAATTCTGTTCCCTGGATGTATTCAACATCCCCGATAAGCTCAAGCGGTGTCTTGAAGCAGATAATCAGCGTCTTGCCCTCGGCCGTCGTCGTATAAATCTTGAGTTTACCTTTAACCAGCACGTACAGCGACTCGGAAGGATCTCCTTTGAAGCAAATCGTTTCCCCCTGCGCAAAGCTGTACAGCGACAGTTGCGCCCTCAGCGGTTCAATGAGAATATGCTCCAGCTGATGTTTCTGCAAATAGGTCTGCAGCAGACCTTGATCTTGAATTTCCTTCATGGCCGGCTTTCCCTCCAAGGCTAGAACTTAAGAATGACTACACCCAAGATCATCATGCCGATTCCGATAAATTGCGGCAGCCGCATCTTCTGCTTCGCAACACCGAACCATCCGTTACTATCTATCAGAAATGTAAGGAGCAGCTGCGCGATCAGTAGTGCAGATATGGTAAAGGTAACACCGATATTCTGAATTGCGGTCACTTCGCTAAAAATAATAAAAGCGGCGAATGCACCTCCTGTTAAATACAAGGGTTTGACCAGCTTGAAGCCTTGTTTCTTCCCGTCTCTAACGAACAGCAGGATGATAAAGGCCATAATAAAGCCCGTTAATTGGGTGATCGTTGCTGCCTGCCACGTGCCTATATCCAGGCTGATGCGGGCGTTGGCTACCCCTTGCAGCGTAATGCAGGCCCCGGCCAAGAATGCAAAAATAATTCCTCTCATTGCTTCTCTCTCCTCTATGTGATCTCTGCTTTAATTAAATGACATCTGGCGTTATCCGTGAAGGACATATGTCCTAAGTGGAGCAAAGAGTTGAATTGGAGGTGACAGGACAGTAAATCGAAAGCCCGTTTCAAGCCATGGGATTGGCTGAAACGGGCCTGGAAAAGCAAATATTAGGAGAGTAGCTTCATTTCATGTAATTGGTCAAAAATGATCTGGCTGACAGCGGAAACATGTTCCCTGTCTTTATAGCTAAGCCATGCCAGTTCTGCAATTTCCGCTGCCGGAGCAAGCTGCCCTATGTAATCTGCGGTGAGACAGGTCATCTGGACAAGCACACCTTCCTCTTTGCCATGGGCTGCTGCTTCATAAGTGCCAAAAGGCCGGATGCTGTCCGGCACAATCCGGACCGTTAATTCCTCTTCGATCTCCCGGATTAACGTCTCATTGTCGGTTTCACCCGGTTCCCGTTTCCCGCCGGGAAAATAATAGGTATCCTTTCCGTGGGAACGGGCAGCCAATACTTTACCTTCCACGATGTGAATCCAAGCGATCTTATCTATCGTTACTGTCATGTAAATCCCCCTCAAATCTTGGCCTTTGCTGTTATTAATTAAAAGCGAAATTCGTTGCTACGAAAAGGACATATGTCCTCGTTGCGATCTTGCCAGAGGGTTCTTACCATTGACGCTTCACATGCATATGTTCCTCCGCTTCATCCCAAGGTACGGAGAAAGCTTGCCCTTTCGCGCAAAAAATCGAAATAGAGGTGTAAGCCGGATCGGCATTTTTATTGTATTGTTTATTTAGGATAACGGTTTCCGGTTCATGGCAATCCTGATAACCGGCAACCCTTAGCGATAATGAGCCTTTGCCCTGCGTCATTGAGGCCAGTCTGACGGAATAGTTCATAAAGGTGGCGACAGGCGCCGTACCCGTGACGACTGCCACTTGATCCGTCATCTCGGGTGCGGCAAAGCTCCCGCTAGCCTGCTGGATATCCGCCATTACTTTGCCCACATGATCGATATTTATCCTGATCTTGAGCGCATACACCGGCTCCAGCAAAATATTCTCCGCCTGCTCCAGTCCTTGACGCAAAGCCCGGAATGCGGCTTCCCGGAAATCCCCGCCATGGGTGTGCTTATTATGCGCTCTTCCACTTAGCAAGGTGATACGCAGATCCGTCAGCGGTGAGCCGGTAAGCAGGCCACGATGCCCGCTTTCCAGCAAATATTGCTCAATCTGGTGCTGGTAGCCGGCAGCTAAATCGTCGGGGTGGCACTCATTCTGAACAGAGATGCCGCTGCCGCGCGCGCCGGGCTCAAGCTTAAGATGCACCTCGGCGTAATGGCCGAGCGGTTCAAAATGGCCGCAACCGTAGACTGTGTTTTGGATCGTCTCCATATACAGAATCTCCGGATCGCCAAATGTCACCGGGATACTGAAGCGTTCGCGCATAATCTGCTCCAGAATCTCCAACTGAATTTGCCCCATCACCTGAATATGCAGTTCCTGCAATTCCTCATCCCAGCTCACATTCAGCGACGGGTCTTCCGCACCCAGCTGCTGGAAGGCAGTATGCACTTCCTTAAGATGCACGGGCGGTTCAAACCCCACCTTTGATTTCAATGTCGGGACAAGCCCGCTGCTGAGGTGATCCTGCAACAACCCGACGCCTTCTCCAGGCTTAGCGGATGTTAATCCCGTGACCGCAAACAGCTCTCCCGCAGCGCCCCATTCCGCTGCTGTTGTCTTAGCCCCGTAAATTTTGCGGATACCGGTAATCCGTTCCGCTATCCGTTCCTGAGCAGGACCGTAAGCCAGTTCCTCTCTTGATTTAAGCACGCCTTGCAGTGCTTTAATGTAGGTGATCCGTGTTCCCTTTTCATCATGGCGGATCTTATATACTCTTCCTGAAAAAGGCTGCTGGTAATCATATTCAGTATGTACCAAAGCATCCAGGTTGCGGAGAAAGCTGTCGATGCCCTCGTCCAGCAAGGCAGAGCCAGACATACACGGAAAGATTTTGCCGTGAAGAACTAAAGCGATGAGCGCTTCGTGCCAGGAAGAATCACTTTGGCTTCCGTCCATATAAGCCTCAAACAGCCGCTCATCGCGTTCAGCCATAAATGACTTGAGTTCTTCGTCTACTCCGGTTTCCTGAAGTTCCGGCAGCATGAAGGCATCCCTGCTGAGCTGTAGGCGGATTTCATTCAATACACGCTGCGAGTCAGCGCCGGCCCGGTCGGTTTTATTGATGAAAAAAAAGGTCGGAATTCCATGCCGGCGCAGCAGCTGCCATACGGTCTCTGTGTGGCCTTCCACACCTTCAACAGCACTTACAATGACTACCGCATAGTCGAGAATCTGCAGCGCGCGCTCCATCTCCGGTGAGAAATCGACATGCCCGGGCGTGTCCAGCAGAAAGTAGCGCGAATCTCCGATGCTGAATTCCGCCTGGTCGGCAAACACCGTGATTCCACGCGCTTTTTCAATCTCATGCGTATCTAAAAACGTATCTTTATGATCCACTCTGCCCCGGCTGCGGATTGCCTCCGTATGATAGAGCAGCTGCTCGGCGAAGGTCGTTTTCCCGGCATCGACATGGGCAAGCAGACCGATGGTTGTGTTTCTTGTCATAGAGTCGGCTTATACACCCCCACGGATGTGCGGAGCAACATCGTTGCTGTAAAACTGTCTTAACCGCTGCATCTCTTCTGCCGTAAATGAAGGGACTTCGCGAGACGCGAGGTTGTCGGCTACCTGCGCTTCATTCTTAAATCCTGGAATGATACAGCTGACGGCAGGATGATCCAGAATCCAGCGCATCGCTGCTCTTGCCATGTTCCCCCGGCCTTCGCTGATCCAATCCAGCTTGCGGGCCAGCTCTACACCTTTGACAAAAGGCAGACCGGCAAAGGTCTCGCCCACATTAAACTGCTCACCGTTGGCATTGAAGCTGCGGTGATCGTCAGGCTGGAAGTTGCTGTCCTCCTTGAACTTCCCAGTGAGCAGGCCGCTGGCCAGCGGCAGCCGCACCAGGATTCCCGCACCTTGCGCTTCGGCACGCGGCAGCAGTTCCAGTGCGGGCTGCTGGCGGAACAGATTGAAGATGACCTGAAGCGCTTGCACGCCAGCATACTCAAGACATAGAAGTCCCTCTTCAATCGTTTCCACGCTGACTCCGTAATGGCGGATTTTACCCTCGGCTTTTAATTGATCCAGAACGGCAAATACACTACCGTCACGCAAAATCTCAATTGGCGGACAATGAATCTGATACAGGTCAATGGCTTCACGCTGTAGGCGGCGCAGGCTTTGTTCCGCGTATTCACTTACTCTCCGTGCTGAATAATTCTCAGGATCATGAATGTCACCGGCACGGCAAAATTTCGTGGCAATATGTATTTGATCTTCTTTGCCTTTGGTGGCTTTGGCAAGCAGCTCTTCGGCATGTCCGGAACCGTAGACATCAGCGGTGTCGAAGAAATTAACGCCTTGCTCAATAGCCAGCACCAGCCCCTTCAGTCCGTCCTCATCCCGGCTTGTACCCCAGTCGCCGCCAATGGCCCAAGTGCCAAAGCTGACTTCGCTGATCGATAGTCCTGTATTTCCAAGCTTGCGGTAATTCATATGATATCCTCCCGGAATATTAGATTGTTAACGACACTTGCACAGCAAACCATCCATTTCTATTATGAACGGTTCGCTGTGCAAGACACAAGTAGCACCTTACTCCCTCACAAAAGAAAATACCGGGTATTGCTCAACAGGGGCAAATCCCAGTTTGGAAGCTAGTCTGTGAGAAGGGTGGTTGTCATGCGTGGTTTCCCAAAGTGGAATCATCCCACTTATCAGATAATAGTCGATTAAAGCAGTTGCAGCTTGTTCTGCATAGCCCTTGTTCCGCTCGGCTGCTTCGAAAGTATCCACGTCAATAAAATATTCACGTCCGGCTGTGAACCCGTTATTTTTGCAGATCGAAAGGGTACGTTCTCCAAGCTTTACCGCCGCACCGCAGGTTCTCTGCTCCGCAAACTTTGTATGTACATAAGGCAGGTGATGATAAGCATCAGGCAAAACAGGATACTCAGAGAGTTCGATCCGCAGGTTACTGGTTATATCCGGTTTCGCGTATTGTTGTCTCCGATTAAATTGCTCAGGATGGAACACATACACTGATTCGAGATGTTTATCCACGTTCCATTTGTTCAATTTGTCCATTCCGCCCAGAAACAACGTCTCCCACTCCCTGGAATCGTCCGTATAAATTTCAAACCAGCTGCGGTTCTGAGCTTTGCAATCGGGAATTACCACATCCTGCAAAAACAGCTTCATTGCCTCTTTATTCTGCTCCGGGTTTATGTCGCCTGCGGCATACATCCATCTGCCGGTCGCCCACACTATTGCAAGAGTCGGCCTCTCCGTTACATCTGCAAATACCCGCCTCGGATAACTCCCCCGCAGCACAGATAGCGCCGGAATATGCTGCTTTTTCTGGTTAAACAAAGATTCGAGTATTTCATACTCTTCATAGTTCAGCTCTTTCATTACAATTCTCCTGAAGTCCGTTTAGTATCGAAGCACCAGTACGAAGCACATACCCCGTCCGCTTGCCTCAGCGAAAATATCGCCGCCCATTTTTTGCAACAGCTGCTTGCAGATAAATAAGCCTAGGCCGTTCCCTTGCTTATCCCCGGCATTCGAGCCGCGCCAGAAGCTTGTGAATATGTAGGGTAGCTCGTTAGCCATTACGGGAACACCTGAATTCTCAATCCGGATAAGCTGGCGGAAATCCTCTTCCTCAAACGTGATCCCTATACGGGTACCATCGCCATATTTAATTGCATTCTCTATAATGTTGTCCAGCACTTCCAGCAATTTATCCGGGTCGCCCAACAGAAGCTTATTCTGATAGTCCCCTATTTCCAGGCGAATCTTCAATAAATCAAGCCGTTCTTTATGGTTATGTACTGCCCTTTGGAGCCAATCACGGATGTAAAACTCAGAACTCCGAATCTCTACTTCCTGCAGTGATGATACTGAGGTCGTAATAATGCTGGCTATTAAATGTTCAATCTGCTCTGCTTTCTGCCCAATCAACCGGGCACAATCCCGCCGTCTGGTTTCGCTCTCATACAAGCCGTCGCTAAGGGCGCTGGAATACAGTTTGATCGCAGCTACTGGTGTTTTGAGCTCATGCGAAAGCGAAGCAACAAGCGTTTGCCTGTCTTTTTCAAGGCGATGATTGGTTTGTCTCTGGGTATCCAGCGTTTGTCTAAGCAGATCGAGTCCCCAGATGAACTTTCCAAAGAAGCGGCTCTTACTCTCCTTCATTCCAGGATTCAGATGCCCCTTGGACAGCTCATAGGGCAGTTCTTCGATCTTGTGAAACGGCCGGATAATCTGGGCTCTCACATAGAGGAGCAGACCGGCAACCGCAGCCAATATCAGGAGCAGTATGACAATGAGTACAACAGTCCCCCGGATGTAGCTGCTGCCATCTTCATAAGAGAAACGCAGGAATCCGGACAATCTCTCATCATGATAGATAGGCTTCACAATATATTCTTCACTGTCCTTAACCCCTGATCCGTCAAAAAAATGCTGAATCGCAAGCGGCTCCGCATCCTTGTCCATCCAGCTCATACTGCGGATATAGGAATAGTCCGAAGCGTTGAACATAAGCGGAAACGCTGGCCCTTCCTGCTGACTTGCCTGATGCAAGATACGGTTCACTTCAATCCGGTATGCCTTGCTGTGTTCCGTACGGAGAGGGGACAGCCCATAGCCTGCGAAGGCGGCAATTCCCGCGAGTCCGGCCAGAACGACCCATAGAATCAAACGGTTAAACCGTTTCATACTTATAGCCTACCCCCCAGACGGTAATGATCCGTTTCGGTTCTTTGGGGTTCTGCTCAATTTTGTCGCGCAATTTATTGATATGTACGGTCAGGGTCGACGGCTCACTGAAGCTGTCCGCTCCCCATACCTGTTGAAACAGCCAGTCTTTCCGCAAGGCTTTCCCTTTATTGTTCATCAGAAGCACTAGCAGTTCGTATTCCTTAGAGGTCATCGGCAGAGGTTGTTCGCCCCTGAAGACTTTCATGGATGTCCGGTTGATAACAATTTCACCATCGGCCAGCAATTGCTTGTCGTCCTTCATATCATAACTGCGGCGCAGGTGCGCTCTTACCTTGGCAATTAATAATTGGACGGTGAAGGGTTTCTCCAGATAATCATCGGCCCCGAGGTCCAGTCCAATAATCTTATTGTCGTCGCCATGCCGGGCGCTCATAATCAGGATGGGCAGATTATGCTGCTCTCTGACCATTCTGCATATGGCAAACCCGTCAAGCTCCGGCAGCATCACATCGAGCAGCAGCAGCTTCACCGTATGCTCAGCAAGATAAGCCAGCCCTTCCTCGCCGCTTGTTGTCACTATTACCGAATACCCTTCACCCTGCAAAAAATCCTTAATAATGTCCGCCAGTTCTTTATTATCCTCGATGATCAGAATCTCCGCCACCGGCATCGCCTCCCTGCTGTTCTTCCGCTTGGCCAGCTCAATCGAGACCGATTTACCAGCCCATGCCCATAAGCCATTCATTCAGCTTGCGTTCCCGTTCTCTTAATCTCTGGTCTTCGGAATAAGAGCCCAGACGAAGCTCCCCCTGTATATTACCATCTACCATGTACAATACTTTATCGGTCTGTGCCGCCACCTTCACATCATGCGTGACGATCATGATTGTGGTTCCCTCCCGGTTGATCCTGCACAGCTCCTCCATCACTTCCTTGGCTGCCTTCGAATTCAAAGCCCCGGTAGGCTCATCGGCGAACAGCATCTTCGGCTCGTTAATTAGCGCCCGGCAGATGCAGGCCCGCTGCAGCTGGCCACCTGATACTTCAGTAATATCATGGCCGGCAGTTTCTATAATGCCCAGCTGCTTCATCAGCTTATCGGCATAAAGATTCACATCACTCCGGCTTCGTGTTTCCTGTCTGTTCTTAAGCGCCTGATAGCCTGATAGAATGATATTATCATAAATGGACAAATTGCTCAGCATATGCATTTGTTGAAAGATAAATCCCATTTTATGCAGCCTCAGCTCAGCCATTCCCTTCTCGCTCAACTGTGAAAGACTCTGCCCGTCGAATAGAACCTCCCCTGCGGTCAAACGGTCCATCCCGCTCGCTGTATAGAGCAGCGTTGATTTTCCCGAGCCGGATGGGCCCATTACCGAAACAAAATCACCTTCGTGCAGCGTTAAGTCAATATTTCTCAGCACGTTATTCTGTCCTTTGTTCACGATATAGGTTTTGCATAAATTTTTAACTTCCAATACAGCAGCCATATGATTTTCCTCCAGTTATAGATTTCGTACGAATCTGTTATTGTTTATTCCTGATTCATGTTCCAAACCTGTATTTTCCTAATCTGTCCACAGCTGCTATACACGGCAAGCACCACTACAACCAGAATCAGCAGAGGATATAACCCATAGACCTGCAAGGGTACAATGTTGAAGTTTATTTCAGTCAGCCCAAACATACTAAAGATGAGGCCAATCAGCACTTCACCCAAATGATTAGCCAGCAGAACACCCAGAATAATAGAACCTAACATCAGGATAAGAATGCGCAGAACCTGCCATACACGAATCACTCCATTCGTGAAACCAAGGCTTTTCATCAACGCAATTCCTTGCACTTCCTTAGTAATCAGTAGCCTCACAAAGAGACTGGTAATAAAAAATGTAATTAGACACACGACGACAGTAAGCAGCGTATTAATGTTTTTCAGCTGTCCCATGAAACCGCCCGTAGTTACGCTAAGCAAATCTGAAGCGCTCATGATTTCAAGTCCGCTGAACTGCTGCTTCACCTCATTGATCACCGCTGCTTTTTGATCTTCCGGGAGCTTTATATTACCTGCATACTGATAGGCTGCCACTTGAAAAGGTGTGAAATCATCCGCCAGCCGCACCATATATCCTTCATTTGTAATTGTCTGAAATATGCCGGTAATCAGAAATGTATTTCGGATGCCGTCAATCTCCATCTCTATGTTCTCACCAAGATCCTTCTGGAAGTTCTTGGACATAATGCTGGTTATAGCAATTTCATTTTTCAGCTTCGGTGCAACGCCTTTTAGGTACGGACTATCTGTGGATGGCTCCGTTTTGGTTCCGCTAATCCGCCGGTTGCTCAGACCATCATCGGAAATATACTTGGTGTTTATCGTATAATCGGCGCTCAGCGATACGGGAATCCCTTTGTCACGGAAGTCTGCGGTTAGCTGAGCCAGCTCTAACTGAACCTCTGTTACGGGTTTATCTACGATCTCACTTTTAGTATAAAAGTCTGCTACGGTAGTACCGAAATAACCAATAAACTTTGGCGTTACGATGGTATTCGTGAGGTTAATCGGGATGATGATGATTGCTGTACTTAATATGAAGGTAAGAATCAAGGCAGTGTAGCTCTTCAACCGGTTCAGTACGTCACTGAGGGCAAGGAACATGGCTGTGGGCAAGGCTTTGCTTTTGTGCAGATATATCTTCCGGGAAGCTTTGAACCGTTCTCCAGTATGGCCCTGCCGGATCGCATCAATCGGTGACGCCTTATTGATCTTGCGCATACACATGGAGCAGAACAGAAGTGTTACGGCAACAATAACAACTGCACTAGCTATAGAAACCAGCATTCCGGCAATCCCGCCAGGCACGATGATATATTGCGATATTTTTCGGGACATCAGTTTTGTCAGCGGAAGGCTGATGCAGAACCCTGCAGTACCTCCGGCAACAGCCAGCCCTGAATACTTCGCCAGATAAAGTCCCCTGATTCCCGAGTTTTTGAAGCCGATCGCCTTCATCACCCCGATCTCCTTATAATCATCCTGCAAGGTGGAGATAATCGTAAACCGCAAAGTCAAAAAGGCAATGAAGATTAAAAACACACTGATTACAAATAACATGGCGGAAATAATCTGATCTGTCAGAAAAGAGGTTTTCACCAGCGCTTTTTCAATTTCGAAATTTATCGGCAAATCCTCCTTCGAAAAATCCGCTGACAGCATGCCGGAATCCGTTCCGGGTACAGCTGTAAAGCTCCACTGTCTGGACAATGACTCCCCCGGTTGCACTTTTCGAATATCTGCGAAATCTTCAGCCGAGATCATCATGCGCTTGAGACTTAGCAGATCCGAACCCATAAATGCATCCTTGAAGAACACGGTAACTGCAAAGGTCTTGGATATGCCCTTTAGCTCAATAGCAACCTTATCCCCCAGTTTTAAACCGGTTGCATTCTGTATACTCATGGGCAAGGCAATTTCCCCTTTCTGCAGGGTAAATCGCTCATCATCAGCTCCGAATACCAGGTTTACCTCAGCGGGTACCTCGGACAGCACCAGACCAATATTCCCGGCTATGCTTTTTCGGCCTTCCGGCATTCTGATTTCCTTGGACAACAGTCCAATCTGCAGATCAGAGTAAGATTTGCTGATGTTCTTGTCGCTTTTGGCCCAAACCTCAATGTCATGATTGTATTCCGGAGTGTTGGCCAGCGTAATGTTGAAATCCGCTACCTTGCTGTGTTCTATAAAACTGTTAATCGCCGTTGATGTGGAATACATCAGGTTGCTGCTGCTTGCCACCAGAGTGGAGGCTAAGGTGATAAGCACGAAGAGTACGATATTCATTGCTTTTTTGCGCTTCAGGTCCTTCTTGAGTATGATTAGAAACACGATTTGAACCCCTTTCCTATAAGCTCTATTGCGATTATAAAGGGGCAGTTATTAAATAATCCTTAAGTGGCTGGGAAAATATTAATTGCAAAACAAGCAACCCTCAACGCCAAATGACCGTATTCGCTTTTTAGCGATACGGCCATTTTTTATTAAGAAGTTTTATTTTTGAGAAATACTTCTGTCAGTGATTCAAAGTACGGCTTCGTGAATCTATGGCATCAGGGGATCTCGTCTAGACAAATTCTTTTTTGGTAAATTCATAAAAGGCCAGTGCGTTCTCCCATGCCGGAAAACCGGCCTGTGCCATCTTATCGCTGCCCCCGCCTTTACCCTGGAATTCTGCCAGGCTGGCTTTGAAGAAGGCTCCACAGGATTTTTCGGAGCTGCCGCTGTGGGCCAGCACCACTTTATTCTCCGCTGCTGAGAGCAGCAAGACCGGAAGCTCCGTCTGTGCAGTCAGCTTAAGGGCCAGGCTTTGCATATCCTTGAAAGATCTTTGCTCGAAGATCTGTGAGATCACATGACTGTCCGGTTCCAGGGCTGACAACAGCTCCCGGGCGGTGAAGCTGTCATTCTGGTCCTTCAATGCCGTGAGCTCCAGCTGCAGATCCTTATGTTCCTGCTCCCACTTCTCAATACGGTCAATGATTTCATCCTTGCCCGTATTGTATTTGGCGGACAGTACGCTGAGAATTTGCAGACTCTCATTAAATTCCTCCAGTGCGCGGGTTCCGCATTTGAAAGTAATTCGGATATTGCCCTTCTGCTTCTCTGCTTTCAGCAGCTTGATCATGCCGATGGCTCCTGTAGAAGAGACATGCGTCCCTCCGCAGGCGTTATATTCTACACTATCAATTTCGACAATCCGGATGTTCTCCGTCACTTTGGGCTGCTTCACAAGAGGCAGACGCGCCAATTCTGCTTCATTAACGAAATAGCTTGTAATGCTGTGATTCAGGTATATGTGCCGGTTGACCTCTCGTTCTACAAGCGCCAGCTGAGCCGGAGCCAGCTCCGGCAGTTCAATGTCGATCGTGGCATATTCAGTGCCAAGGTGGAAGCTTAATGTCATGGCCTGGCAGAGATCGAGGAATACGGCCGAGAGCAGGTGTTGGCCACTGTGCTGCTGCATATGGTCGAACCGCTTGTCCCAATCAATCCGGCAGCTGAGCTGGTTGTTTGCAGGTAAATGTTCTACCTTGTGCAGTACTTCATCGTCCTCCAGAATAACATCAAGGACTGGAAGTTCATTGATAAACCCCGTATCACAGGGCTGCCCTCCACCGTGAGGATAAAAGGCCGTTTCTTCCAAAGCTAAATACAAGCCATCTTCTTTCTCAACCACACGGCTGATTTTGGTTTGCCATTCCTTCAAATAGGCAGATTCGTAGTAAAGCTTATTAGTCATAACTGTGTCCCACTCCATTTCCGTCTCCGGTTGTATCGAAGAACCGTTCCATTACGATGTATTCTTTCCCACCACTCCGCCATTTCTTCTTGTTAATGCATCGTATCCCAGATTTGCTTGCTGATCAAGATGACCGTCACCGCAATAAATAACGGACGGATATATGCGGCACCTTTGCGGATGGCAATTCTGGACCCAACAACGGCCCCGATCACCATCGGGATTCCCATAATCAGTCCGTAGGAATAACTGACCGAGCCTAACGCTACAAAGGTCAATAAGCTTGAAATATTGCTGGCGAAATTGAGCACTTTAGCATTTCCTGCGGCTGTCACGAACTCGAACCCCATCATCAGGAAGGCAAAGATCAGAAAGGAACCGGTCCCCGGACCAAAAAAACCGTCATAGAAACCGATAAGCAGAGCGACTGCAATACCGATTAGACGTGATTTTTTGCTGCTGCCGGCGAATGTGGATACATCTCCCCAAGCTTTTTTGAACAATGTATAAATTGTGATCACGACCAGCATGACAATAACCAGAGGCTTCAGAAACTCCGAGGGCACCTGCCTGACTGTAAGTGAACCTGCCACTGCACCGATGATGGAAAAAGGAATGAGTACTTTGACCAGTTGAAAGTTGATCTTCCCGGAACGCATAAAAGAGGCGGTACTTGTGAAGGAGCACAACGTCCCGGCTAATTTGTTGCTCCCGAGCAGTAAGGGTAATGGGATACCCGCAGACAGCAGTGCCGGAATTGCAATCAGCCCGCCGCCTCCAACTACAGAATCAATCAGTCCGGCCAGAAATCCGCAAATGACCAGAATAGCTATCATACTTATGCTTGCATGCTCCATACTGCGCAAATCCTCCTGCTATGTATTTCAGAGACTGCCCTCTAAACAAACTCCAGCATACACAATTTTGGATGAGCGCACCATAGATTTATTTCCCTGTGCTAACTTTAGCTACCTAATGAGTCAACCGCTTATTATTTAGCTCAGCATACCTTTACCCAGACCTCACACAAACTCCTTTGCTCCATCCGTATCCTTGAAAATACTAAATTTATCGAATAACGCTCCTTGATGATCGATCGCGCGAATTTCCAATTGTCGTGGAGTTACTGCTACTTGCAGAAAATGCGGCACTGCCAGCGATTGTGAAGTAAACCATTCCCGCTTGGGCAGCAGCCACTCTGGCATTGCTCCGGCTCCCCCAGCTACGACATATACGATCCCGTCCTTGAAATCCAGCTTGCCGGAGCGCAGCGGATAACTTCGTTCATACACAATCGTATGGGAACTGAGTACAAGATCCACACTATGCTGCTCCAGCAATGGACAAAGCGCCCGCAGTGCTTCAACCTGATACCCGCCGGACACATAAGGAGAATAGTGAAAGTAGACAATTTTCCATTTGGCGGAAGTGTTTTGCAGATCTTGAACCAGAAAATCATATTGCGCATATCCTGCCTGAAATTTCCCCGAGCTGTCAGGATAAGTATCATTGTTTATGAAATCGGTGCTGTCCAGAGCAATAAAATGAGCATCTCCATAATCAAAGGAGTAATAATTCTTCGGAGCGGTAAAAGCAAAAAAATTATAATACCATGAGCCTCCGTTCTCATGATTGCCTAAGCAGCTAAAGCAGGGGGTGTCTTGCAGCAGCTCTTTTCCGGGACTGAAAAAATACTGATCCCAATCGGCATAATTTGTTCCATCGTTAACAATGTCACCGATAAACAGGCTGATGTCCGGACGGTACTTTTTCATCTGTGCAAAGATGCTGTTGTTGATCTCTCCGCCTGTGATATCAAAACCGCTGTAGCCGCCGGTTTCACTGGTTACCGTAAATGAAAACGGCACTCCTGGCAACATAGCTGTCTTAAAGGGAAATGGCCCTGCTTCTGCCGCCTCCTGCTCATTCTGAGAATACACCTTGTAGAAATAAATCGTTCCTGGCTCCAGTCCGCTAACCGTAAGCTGATGGATTAGGGAATATCCTGAATTCTCAGCACCGGCGAGGATCTGTTCCGGCTGCTTGTAGTTTCCTTGATAACCGCTATGTATTCGTTCTGCCCTCATCACTTCCACTCTGGATGTAGCAGGCTTAGAGGTTTCCCACATGAAGGTCATAGACTCTTCGGTCGGCCACTGCAAATAAGGCCCCTTTATCATAGTCAGCATAATTTACTCCTCTCTCATTGCTGGTTCCACCCATGTTCCGAAAAACATACTCCCTGCCTGTATTGGTCCAGCGCCTGACCGGCAACAGGCAGAAGATTAGCTGGCAGCCGGTCTAATGGAAACCAGCGAAGATCATCACATTTGTGGGGTTCAGCGTTGCTTATTTCACCTGACCACTGCTTGGCGATAAAGAAAAAATCAACCCGTTCGTCATGGGGAGTTTTAATATGCATTACTCCGGTCATTTCTAAATCCCCGGGAGCAATTACAGCGCCGCATTCTTCCTGAACCTCACGAATTGCGGCGGCCATTACCCCTTCACCACGTTCCAGACGTCCCGCCGGGAACGCGTAATATCCATCATCATGTCCCGTATTGAAGCGCCTGAGGAGCAGCAGCTGCTGGTTTCTAATCATAAAGACATGCACAACACTTAAGAGGCGGAATTCAGACATTCTGAGGCGCACCTTCTCTCTTTAGTCATATTTATAGGAACATACGTTTGTTAAAAGCCATGTGAAAAATATAGCATAAATAATTCCACTTATCTACTTCATCTATAACTTAGATACGGCTTGGCAGTTGATAAGGGCGGTGTTCTTTACCCTAGAAATAAAAACTCCTTCACAGCAGCAGCCGTGAAGGAGTCTAGTATTCGATCTATCGAAGCGACTGTGTTATTTGGCAGCTTTGGCTGCGTTCAAAATAGCCGTTAAGTAACCCTTAGTATCCACCAGCGTAGCCCCGCTAACGGCATCCACCATTTCTTCTTTGCTCTTCTTGGCGAGCGTAGCTTCAAGCGATTTAATCGTCTTGCCGGTCGCAAATTTCTCAACAGCAGCTAAGTTTTTGTCATAAGCAACTGTGGATTTGGCTTCTTCTTTCATATGCTCACTGTAATATTTGTTATTGGCCTTCTTGGAGGCCAGAACCATTGCAGGGTCTTTATAATTTTGTCCGAAATCGGCATCGGAGTTAGGCACTCCCTTGGCCACATCTGTGCTCAGGAATTGATAATCATCCAGCGAAGCAGCCACGATTACACCGTTTTGAACTACGGCAACAGCTACGGTGAAGCATTTCGTGCCATGTGCTGCCGCTTCTACCCGGCCTACCTTGAGTGGTGCACTGGCGGCTGATGATACATCATTCAGCACGTTGCTGTTGCCTACTCCTACAACTGCCAATGAAATACCGGCTACCAGCAATATCTTTGTTACCTTTTTCACAACCATTCCCCCAGTCATGTTATAAAAACGCTTACAATTTATATTTATCAATTTTTGCCCATCAAGTCAGTTACAAATGTTACTAATAAAATGTAAATACATGGAATGGTGTACGTCTTTTACCGAAGCCCGGAAGGCAGTAAGATTATGTATGGTCGTAAACTTATACTAAAAGCAAGCCGCCTTTGCTATGATGGAGGTATGAATACTAGGAAAGGAGAATATTTTTCATCTATGGAAATTGAATATCTAATTACAGCAGTATCGAGAGAAGATTTGAGGGTTTGGCTGCAGGAAAATGGCACGACTGAAAAATATTGTTGGGTCGTAGTGAGTATGACGCCAACCCCAGATACGTTGCTATACTGGACGCGGTCGAAGAATCTTTATGTTTTGGCTGGATCGATGGAGTCAAAAAGAAAATATCAGAAACTGAGTTGGTGCAGAGACTGTCTCCTAGAAGCAAAAAAAGTTCTTGGACTGAATTGAATAAAGAACGTGTCCGCCGCCTCGAAAAGTTGGGGTTAATGACTGATGAAGGAAGAAAGGTACTTCCTGATATGGACCACGATTCTTTTAAAATAGAAAGGGTTATTGAGCAAAGGCTTAAAGAGGAAAGGCAAGTGTATGAGAATTTCTTGGCATTTCCAGCTCTTTATCAACGAGTTCGGATCGACACGATACAATGCAATATTAAACAGCCTGAATTATTTAAGAGTAGA
Organism: Paenibacillus sp. IHBB 3054; assembly: GCF_051594305.1. Classification (NCBI taxonomy): domain Bacteria; kingdom Bacillati; phylum Bacillota; class Bacilli; order Caryophanales; family Paenibacillaceae; genus Paenibacillus; species Paenibacillus sp. IHBB 3054. Next base: position 238,897 of record NZ_JBOFBG010000004.1, read on the forward strand.
CTAGACAAATTTATAACAAACACTAAAGAAAATAAAATGTACGGTCAATGGCATGATAATGGACGTCTTCTGGATTATTAAGATGCGCTAGACCAAATGGTGTATAATTGACAAAAAAGCGACAGAATATCTTCTGTCACTTTTTCTCGGTGCTACTCAAGTGGAAGGATCACTTATACGTGTTTTGTTCATTTTTCTTATAAGTCGTCCTATCATCTCGGAGCGACTCTTTGCGGATGTCGAGCTTTTTCTGCTCCCTTTGCTGGGCTTCCTGGCTGTTGACGGGTGCGTTCTCCAGTTCTTCTACCGTATTGATCAGGTTCTTATCGGGCGTTGTTTCATGCGGCACTGTGTTGCCTCCTTTAAGTTGGATACTTATTAGTGTTCCAGCTTATTTTGGCATTTCCACAGCCAGATTATTCTTTCCAGCGTCCCCTAACAAAATAACCCCACATAAAGTGGGGTCATGGCATCGAAACATGCTCAGTTACTTCTTGGGTCCCTGAAGGCATAATTGCTGTCTCATATAAAAAACGGCCAGAGCAGACAAAACATCTGCTGGCCGTCTTCGGATGAAATCAGTGCTGCTATTCTTCGGAATCTACATTATGATATACCTGCTGTACATCATCCAGTTCTTCCAGAGCATCAATCAGCTTCTCAAATTGAGCCTCGGCATCTTCGTCAAGCGCGACATAATTCTGTGGAAGCATGGTTAGTTCTGCCACGGTGAAATCGGTTATGCCTGCATTGCGGAACACTTCCTGTACCGCATGGAACTGGTCCGGCGCGGCATAGACAATGACAGCCTCGTCCTCTTCCAGAACATCGCGAACATCCAGGTCCGCTTCGATCAGCATTTCCATCACTTCATCGGCAGATTTGCCTTCCAGACCGATAACGGCCGTTTGATCGAACATATACGTTACCGAACCACTGACACCCATGTTGCCGCCATTCTTACTGAATGCGGAACGTACCAGGGGAGCTGTACGGTTAACGTTATTCGTGAGCGCATCAATAATGATCATTGAGCCGCTTGGTCCGAAGCCTTCATAACGAAGTTCAACATAATTCTCATCACCGCTGCCTTTGGCTTTTTCCAAAGCACGGTCGATAATGGCTTTCGGCACATTGTACGTTTTGGCGCGTTCCAGAACAACCTTCAACGCCCGGTTTGATTCCGGATCAGGTTCGCCCTTCTTCGCGACTACATAAATCTCTACCCCAAACTTGGCGTAGACCTTACTTGTATTGGCATCTTTCGATGCTTTCTTTTCTTTAATATTATTCCATTTACGACCCATATAGTTTCCGCTCACTTTCCAACATTAATTATAAACAGTCGACTTCTATTATACCTCTGATCGAACGATCACGTAAAGGGCAGCCCATTTGCTAGGAAAAGTCTAACAAAGCCAGTAATTGTTCCGCTCCCAGCACCTGAATTAACACGGGAATCCGCGGTCCCTCCTGTTGATTGAGAGTGAATTGATAGATGATTTTAAACAAACGTTTTTGATTGTTTTTCATTATTTTTTTGTCCTTATGGTGACAAATTGCGTAAATTTCCGTCATCAGCTCTTGTTCATCCATTCCTCCTCTTCGCAGTAAGCTGCAAAAATCTTTAATCCATTCCTGTTCGCCGGGCTCTAAAGTCTGATAATAGGCGATGTCAGGTTCAGTATTCACCGTAATCATGCGCTGCGGAACCCATTGTCTGATCCAATGCTCCGCACGGTTTGCGGTTTGTTGCAGCAGCTCCTCATCATCATGCCCTCCACCGCTACGTGCCATTATCTCCTTCAGCAGTTCGAAATCGAAGTTCACAAGCGGCAGAATACCGGAGACCTGACTGAAGCTTGGAGCCTTGGCCTCTGCAACATGGTTCATGGACAGCTCCAAAGCAGCTTTGATCTCTTCAGGGAGTGCTGGAGACGGGTAGGCTTCACGAAAACGCTCAAATTCTGCATAATTTCGGAGTACATCTTCATCCATCCCAATATGAAAAGCGGCATTCGGCTGATATTTTGCGAACAGAAACAATAGATTTTCCGGGGTATACACTTTCAGAAGATCCGCAGGCGTGTAATGGTTTCCCGACGAGCTGGACATTTTGGCGTGGCTGCCTTTGATGCTGATGAATTCGTAAGGCACGTAATATGGCGGTTTATTCTCAAAGATTTGTGCGGAAATCACACTGGCTACGTTGAAGCTGCCTGTTTCAGAGGAATGATCGCGTCCACCGGGCTCGAAAACTACCCCTTCCATTCCCCAGCGCATCGGCCAGTCTATTTTCCAATGCAATTTGATTATAGCAGCCTCCGGGACAGAGATAGTGCTATGCTGACCACATGTACATGTATAGGTTAATGTTTCTGCCTGATCGTCAAAATCCACAACCGTAGTGCTATCCTTTCCACATTGCTCACAATATACATGAACTGGATAAAAAGCGGCTCTGTCTTCTGCACTGGCTTCCCCTGTTTTAAATGACATGAGAATATCGTAAATCTCCCCTCTGCGGCGCAGCGCTTGAAGGATGGCCGGATTGTAGCGGCGCGACTGATACTCCCTGCTTTGATAGATGAACTCGGGTGTTATCCCAAATGCCGTCAGCGCTTGTTCAAATTCTTGCTCGAAATGCTCCGCATAGGAGGAATGGCAGCCATAAGGACACGGAACCTTGGAATAAGGCAATCCAATATACCGTTCAAAGCCGGGATCTACATGATTAGGAACCTTCCGGAAGCGGTCGAAGTCATCCCATGAAAAAATAAACCTCACTTTTTTGCCCGCTTTTTCGAGCGCTTTGCTTACAAAATAAGTCGTCGCGATCTCCCGGAAATTCCCGATATGTACCGAACCCGACGGGCTGATCCCCGAAGCACACACAAAGGATTGCTGCTCAGGATGCATTTCAATTAACTGACTCGCTATTTTTTCTGCCCAATGCATAACCAATCACCTCTACTTTTTTAGTTGGGAAAAGCAAAAAAGCTCCCGTCCTCAAGATTGTCATCTTGAGGACGAGAGCTATAATTAGCGTCGTGGTACCACCTCTGTTTGCGAACAGGTTACCCTGCTCACCTCTTCGGGTACGGCCATTACACTTATACCCTATCTCTGTAACGGGAGATCCCGTCATACCATCCTTGAGCAAGCGACTCAATTCTGTATGAAGCTCGGAGACTTTATTCGTTGGAATCATCGCTGCTCCATTTCACCAGGCTGGAGCTCTCTGTGAACAATACGTTCCAATTACTCTTCTCTTCATTGCTGTTGTTGATGTAAGTTATTGTAAGCAATAGTAACCCGGTTCATGTACATCTGTCAATAACATCCTTTTGATGAATAGGTATATCACCATAAATGTGCTGATATCCCCTGTTATTCACCTATTTCAATCAACTGCAAGTGCCATATATATAAGTTGAATGAGGTAAACACCTACACTTAGGAGGGATATCATGTATAAGCCGATCCGCAAAAAAAATTTCAGAAGAAGACCTTTGGTCATAAAAATCCAAAAACATAAAAGAGTTGAACCGAAAAGAATAAGACCTCTGGATATCTGGAGCACAATCCGTCCATCGGCTTTTAGGGCAATCGGTGCCCCTAACAGCGTTGTCAGCATAACTAAAGCAGATCAGCTTACCAAAATTCCTTTTCCTGTGGTTCAATTCGATTTATGCGGTGAATATGATCCCATCCACTCCGTGTTTATTCCAAAAACTTCAGGCGTTTATTCCATCAGTTCATTGATTGCCGTCAATCCGGTAAACCCTGTTGTCAATTACGTCATTGCACTTGTGATCCTGGTGAATGGCATTCAGTCTCCTAATACACCGGTAGACAACGATTTTTTCGGCACCAATGTAAACAGAAGCAACGCCACAAGTGTTTCTACGATCTTGAAACTGAACGGCGGCGATCGGGTTGAAATCTTTGCCACCACCACAACTCCAGGCTTTATAGATCAATTTTCATTTGTTGTCACCACTTCGTTCGAAGCTGCCAGATTCCCGTCTCCTTGCTAACTAACGAATCTGCATTGAGAGACCGCTCCTAATTTCAGGAGCGGTCTCTCAGGGGGTAACTCGTATTCTATTCAGATCCAGACTTCATTAGCGGTTTCAATAACCAGGCGCAGCTTATCCCACTGCTCTTCCTCGGTCAGCATATTGCCTTCCTCCGTGGAAGCAAATCCGCATTGCGGACTCAGACACAGCTGCTCAATATTAACATATTGGGCGGCTTCTTCAATTCGGAGCTTAAGCTGCTCTTTACTCTCAAGGCCTCCATGTTTGGTAGTCACCAGCCCCAGTACTACAAATTGATCACGGATAAACCGCAGCGGCGCGAAATCACCGGACCGTTCATTATCGTATTCAAGGAAAAAGGCATCGACCTCCGCCTGAGCAAACAGCACTTCGGCAATCGGCTCATATCCCCCAGCGGCGAACCAGGTGGAGCGGAAATTCCCCCGGCATACATGCAGGGCAATCGTCATATCCGCCGGACGTAGAGAGATGCTCTCGTTAATCAGCCGCACATAGTCCTGCGCCAGCTGGTCCGGATCAATTCCCCGGCTGCGCAGATGCGCCCGGTGTTTGCCGCTGCAGAGCGTTCCCCAAGTCGTATCGTCCAGCTGCAGATAGCGGCAGCCCGCATCATAGAAAGCCTGAATCGCTGCCCGGTACACTGCAATAATATCTGCGTACAGCATTTCACGCTCCGGATAAATTTCATTCCCGTTATAATCCTGCACGAAATGAAACAAGGCAGGAGAAGGAATCGTCATTTTTACCGGCGCATCTCCGGCTAACTGCTGCGTCTTGATAAATTGTCCGATCATGGGATGATCCGTAAAGGCGATTTTACCGACAATCTTGAAGCTCTCCGCCCGCTGGGCAGTTTCTTTCGAGCCGCCGCCTTGGTTCAGGCTGATTTTCTGTGTGCCTTGGATTCCGAAGAAGAAATCAAGATGCCACCAGGAACGCCGGAACTCACCATCTGTGACCGCCTTAAGTCCCAGCGCCTTTTCCTGTTCCAGCAGCTTGGAAATCTCTTGATTCTCTATCTCATAAAGCTGCTCTGCCGTGATTTCACCCTGTTCAAACAGATTGCGGCCGGTCTTAATCTCATCTGTACGCAGGAAGCTGCCGACGATGTCGTAACGAAAGGGAGGAGCATTTCTTTTGGAGCCGATAACTGAACTGATCATACGTCCCTCCTGCTGTTATAGTAAGGATTGATTGAAGTCGAAATATTGTTCAGACACCAGATCATTCAGAATTTCAATGAACCCGGACATGATTTCGCTTGGCTTGCGGTCCTTGTGGGCAATCCAGCCAACCGTGAACACTTCATTGCTGTCAAAAGGAACCGTTACGAGCCCTTCGCCGTTCAGCTCAGAGGCCATAATGCCCGTGCCTATCGTATAGGAATCACTCCCCAGCAACAAATGGGTCAGCGTGGCCCGGTCTGTCACTTTAACATTTTTCTGAATCTGCGTGAAGCTCAGCATCTCTTCGGAAAAATGCAGCGAATTGTTATCCCCTTGCTCAAAGGTAATATAGGGGAACGGAAGAATGTCGTCCTGTGTAACCCGTTCCTTGGCGGCCAGTGCGTGGCCCGTTCTGACATAAACATGCGGGTTCGTATTGAACAGCGGGGTGAATTTCAGGTTCCCGTCGCTGAACAGCTTGTTCATCACTTTATAGTTGCTCTCGTTGATATACAGAATACCGAGATCGCTGCGCAATGTGCGGACATCTTCAATAATTTCATAAGTCTGCGTTTCTCTCAGGCTGAAATTATATTCCGCCACATTGCGCTCGTTCATCAACCTGACAAACGCATCAACGACAAAAGCATAATGCTGGGTCGATACGGAAAAATAAATCGGGCTGCGTTTCTTGCCGGTATACCGGTTCTCCATAAACTCGGTTTGTTCAATGATCTGCCGGGCATAGCCCAGAAATTCCATCCCTTCAGCAGAGATGCTGATCCCTCTGTTGTTTCGTTCAAATATAGTAATTCCCAGTTCGCTCTCCAGTTCCTTAATGGCGTTGGAGAGACTGGGCTGCGACACAAAAAGCCTTTTGGCCGCTTCATTCATCGAGCCGCTGTTGGCAATTTCAATTGCGTAGCGGAGCTGCTGCAATGTCAACCCTGTTCCCCCTCCGGTCCTTAAGCGATAATTCAGCATCACAGAAGATATCGTAGCATAGAACCTTCTGACGTTCCACGTCTGTTCTGTCTAGGATACCGGCAGTTTAATGTGTCCGCTTCTTTCCAGCATCGATCTTCGCAGGGTCCAGGCCTTCCCAGATGTTCGTAATATCCGCCTGCTCCGGGTGCTCAAACACCAGAAAAGCCGTAGGCAAATAACGTTCTCCGTATTGCGAAGAAGGTTTGTTAACGATCTCGTTGTCCTTAACAAGTACGGTGGATGAACCTCCGTCCAGATTGGCAGCGATCACCGCTCCGTGCTTCAGCATGATTTGCTGCACATCATATAGATTGGCGCCGATGCTGTATCCGGGCTGTCGTCCGTCGATCACCACAAATAGAAGGGCACCGTCATCACGTTGACCCATCGCCGTTCTTGGAGCAATCCCCCAGCCTTCGGCCGCATTCTTAATGAGGCCCTTGCCGTTGACGATCAATCTCGGTTGAAAGGACACTGCCTCCTGTACACCAAGATCACTGAGCTCATTCAGCGAATAATTGCCGGCGATCATTTTGCCTTGCTTATCGAGGCCGACGATTTGTGTTGATTTTTTTCCGCCCAAGCCATTGTAAAATAATTTTCCTTGCGATATCACGAGACCTATCGGCTTAAATCCGTTGCCTTTCCAGTTCGGGTCGGCGAAGCCGCCACCGTTCACACCGGCAATCGCGCCGGTTCGTGACACCATGCTGGACACTTTCTCGCCCGATCCAATTTTGCCGGGAACACCCAGCCGTACCTTGGTCGGATCATTAACGGTCATGACATAACCTGAATAACCCGTGCCGGACACTTCCTCAATCTCGACCAGAGGTTTCTCTACCTCCACCGGCGGCTGTACAATGGTATGGGTGTCCTTCTCATCTCCCATATGCACAAAGCGTTCATTGTACTCCTTAACCCGGTCTTTCAGTTCATCTTCACCAATGATATATTTCGCCATATAGCGGTGCTGAGTGGTAATCAGCGTATCTGCGATCAAGTAGCGAAGATTATGCGCGGAAGGCGCAAAATATAGCCAGCTCCCGCCGGCGATTAGTAATAGGATCAAGATTAAAAAAAGTCTGGAGAGTGTGCGTAAAAAGCTTTTTTTCTTGCGCTTGCGGACCGGTTTTTTCTTCTTCTTGCTTACAGCATTGCTCTGAGGTAATGATGAGCTCACTTCGTAAAGCCTCCCTAATACTTCTATTAATGGTAATAAGCATGAAAACATATACTTTCATCATAGACGATAATGAAAGATTAAAAGTTTCATTTTTTTCAATTCTGCTGCCGAAGGTTAGGAGACCCGTGTACTATAATGAGGTTAAATGTCGTTTGGAGGGGGATTGCCAATGAATTTTAAAAATTTTGAGATTAGAAAGTTTCGGCTTTCGGATATCGAACAAATTGTTACCTTGTTCTATGAGACGGTTCATTCCGTAAATAAAAAAGATTATTCTGAGCAGCAACTTGACGCCTGGGCAGATAACAATGACCGGGAAACCCGGCAGAATGCCTGGAAAGAATCGTTAAGCAGCCACATTTCTTATATAGTCCAGTTCAATGACAACATCATCGGTTTTGCGGATATGTCACCTGAGGGATATCTGGACAGACTATTTACGCATAAAGACTTTCAGGGACAAGGCATTGCTTCGGGATTGTTAAATGTACTTGAAGCCGAGGCCAGAAGCTTGGGACTGGTCCAAGTAACTGTCGATGCAAGCATCACGGCAAAGCCATTTTTTGAACATCACGGCTATAGGTCCGTTCAGATGCAGGCGGTGGAGCGAAAAGGTGTTATCCTGCATAATTTCAAGATGATCAAAGAGTTAGACTAACAAAGTAATATTAAACTTCACATAAAAAATAATGCCCGTTGACCTTGTAGGGTCACTCGGGCATTGGATATTGCTTTTTCCGCCATCATTTCATCCGTGTCTTTCCTTGCGGCTGCCGCTGCTTGAACCGCCGTCTCCGTGATTCGTCAACGCTGAACTTAAATTGCCCGGTTGCCACAAGCTGCTCTGCAACTGATTTGTTGTTCTACGACGCGGACGATGACTGCGGTTATACCAGCGGCTGCCATAACCGTATAGTGCGATTTTTCTGTTCCGCCATACTATCGCAAGGCTAAATAACAGGATAAACACAAGAAACCGACCGCTGACTATTATACCTTTGGATATAGAAACAGGCTGGTTTTCCACTACCGTTGCTTTGTCAGCCGGTAATGCAGCCGTACTGGAAACGGCAATAGTCTCTGAACTTGCCACTGTGGAACTCTGGGGAATATCTGCTCTTGCCAACAAGAATTTGTGCAAAGCATTGACTGTTGCTACCGCACCACCTGCGTAATTTTTTCGGGCAAATTCCGGTTCAAGCACCGTATCCAGAATTTCTTGCATCGCCTCATTGGTCAGCATTCCGTCGATATCCTTGCCTTGCAGTATATGGTAATTGTCCTCGCCGATGTCCAGCACCAGCATTACATCCTTGGAACCCGCCCCAATGGAGGCGAATTTCGAATACGTACTTTCCTGCAGGTTTTTGTCTGCGGAATTTTTAACCGTAACCACATAAATGCCGCTTTCGGTCGTTGTCTTGAAACGGTTGCTGGATTGGTTGAGATAAAGCTTGCTGACCTGTTTGAGAACTCCGGCATTATCGGACACGTAGGTTTTGGAACCGACCTGCTCCTTCCAGACTCCGCCCAGCTTTTGGATCAGTGACCCGTAAGTTTTACGTGCCCCGAAGCTATACTCCTTCTTGACAAAGTCCGGCTCAAGCGACTGGGAAAGAATTTGCGATAAAACAGCGTCATTAAGCTCGTCCTCCAGGCCTCTGCCCCTAACCGCCCAGTACTCGTTATCTTTGATCGAGAAGAGCAGCAGCACACCCTTGTTGTTGTCAGCTGAGCCTACTTCCCAGGCGTTGAACAGCGAGGTTGCATACTCCTCCATCGCAGCTCCATTTGTAGAGTCCACTGTCACCAGCACAACCTGTGAACCGCTCTGCTGATGCAAACGAATTCCATAGTTGACGATGTAATTTTCGGTTTTCTCATCAATCACATTGGCGAAATCATTTACGTAAAAAGAGTCCGTGTGCTCAGGCACGGCAGTTTGGGCCAAGCTAAAAGCGGGCAGCAGCATACTCAGCAGCAGTACAATTAAAGCTATGATAAACGTCTTTTGTCTCATCCGAATTTCCATGATCTTCATCTCTCCTTCCATACGAAAATAGTATATTCAAAACATAGCCTGATAGAACAAAAAGAGACTCAGCGTGATGCCGGGTCTCTTACTTTATTTCTATAGTTGCCGATAAATAGCGCGACTGATTAATGATATGGTCAGAACAAAGAGGCAGGGATCAGCTTTCGGCCACCTTTAATGAGCGTGGATTCCAGCATTTCTCCTTTATCTCCCCCAAAATACAGCTGCCAGTACACGCCGAAACGGATGCTGACATCATTCTTAACCAGCTCGGGCGGCGTAACGATCAGCCACTGGAATTTGAGTGCTTTGGATATTTCAAATACCGGATCAAGTACGTTGTTCGAAACCATCTCACCAAATGGATTATCGTACAGGAAAACCGTCCAGCCCTTGTTCTCGCGGTTGACCCGCTTATGGGTCATGATCATCATAGCAACCAGCAGCTGCACAGACTGGCGTTGCCCGCCGCTGCCGACAGCCTCATCCAGTGCTCCGCGGTTAATAACTTCCCAGTCGGAATAATGGTACTCTTCGGGAGCCGCATACAGGAAATAGTTCTCAGTCACCGGCTTGTAGACCTGAAGCACCGGAAAACGGTTCTGCATCGCGGCGTATACGATCTTTCCGTCATTGATCATCTCTTTGATAGCGGCTGCCGGCACCTGCTCAATCTTGGCATATTTCTCCAACAGCCCGCTAATGCAGCGATTGAAATAATCACTGACCAGCGGCTCGATATCATCACTAGTCTTCGGCACCGTAATGTTCTTGTAATTCAGGCGGACCAATGGAAAAGCATGTCCATTCTCATTAAGAATGATCATCCGGCGTTCCATACGTTTCAGGATGTCGACTATCTGCACGACACGTTTGGCGGCGCGGCCAACCCACAGCTTGCGGGACAGCTCCATCCCTTCCTTGTCGCTGCGGATGCTCTCAATCTGATCGCGCGAGCTTTGGAGCATGGAATCAAGCACCTGCCGGGCTATCGAGAAGTCATCCCAATGTACAGTGTTCAGCCGCTCCTGGATCTTGGTCTCAAGCTCGGCATTCCAGCCGCTTTTCGCCAATTTGCTGCTTAAAGACGTCTTTTCTTCCTTCACTTTACGGGAGATTTCTGACCGCTCGCTGCGGCTTTCCTTGCTGCGCAGCAGCCAGTCAGCTACCAGCGGCTCACAATTATCTTTTACCCGCTGCTGCAGCTCTTCAGGAACATCCCGCAGTTGGACCCGTCCCTCAACATGGGTATCCATGATTTTGCTTTGGCTTACTAATGTTTGAATCCATTGATCCATAACACTCAAGGCTTGTTTGCAGCTGTTAAGCAGCTGTTCATTCTCCCGGAAACGCCTGCTGATCTCTTCTTCCTTCTGATCCAGCGGATCACGCCATATTTCTACAGCACGTTCATGTTTTTCCTTAATCGCTTTTTCGGATTTCCGGAGATCCTTCTGCAGATTCTCAAGAATGGTCTGGGCGCGGATAAACGAATCGTGGACAAGCTGGTAGTCCTCATCCAAATATACCGTCTCGTTCTTCTGTCTCCCTCTGGCCGTCAAAATCACCTCGGCTGTATCCGTTGGAAGAGGGGCATTCCGCCAATCCTGATCCACCTGGACCACCGCAGCTTCGATCTCCGCCAGCTGTTCACCGGCCCGTTTGATATTCCCTGCTCTCGTACGGATCTCCAGTTCATTCTGCGTTAAGGACTGTTGGAGGCTTTCCACCGTGCTGAGCAGCTGCATCAGCGTATCTTGCACAGCAGGATCAAGTACGGGCTCTTCTTCCAGAGCAGGAGCAGCCGGATATTCGCCGGGGAATCCAATTTCGGGAAACCAGTTCTGCAGCCTTGGAAAAAGTGAATAGCGGGTATCTCCAATCCACTTCTCCCGCTGCTGCGCGGTACTGCCCAGCTCGGCCTTTACCTGAACCAGCCCCTGATCCTTGCTGGCGATTTCTTTGCTCAATTCTTTTTTGCGTTCTACCGCTTTTTGCTTATTCTTATAATCCTGTTCCTGCTTCTTTGTCCGTTCATCCCACTGGCGCAGCGCCTGTGCTCTTTCTTCATGCTCGGTCCGATCGGCTTCAGATTGTGCCAGCTCTCTCTGAATAACCGCAAGGCTGTCTTCATTCCTGCTGATTTCCGTGTTCAAATCCCCGAGCTTTAGATTTAGCTCATTCTGCAGCAATTCAAGTGTATTCAGTTTGGCTTTCTGGGCCAAGGTATGTTCACTCTGGAACAAGCGCTCGAATTCCTGCCGCGCCGATTTGAGCTTCGACAGATAGGCTTCCGCATCCTTAAGCTCTTCCTCCTGTTGCTTAAGACTGGAGGATATTCCGCGTTTCCATTCCTGGAAATGATCCGGCTGCAGAACCATCTGCGGACCTTGATTGGCTAGCAGCAGGAAAGGACCGGATGCGGCTTCCGCCATCTCTTCCCGGATGAAAACCGGCACCGCTGACTTGAGCAGGACTTCTTTCAGCGTATCCGGCTGGAGCTTGGCAGCTTCGCGCTGCGTCACAATAATTCCGTAAGGAAGAAGCGGATGCCGTTCCATTTCCTCTTCACGGCTCAGGTAAGGCAGGTCATTCAGGTAGGAGCTGCCGATCATGGAACTGATTTTGAACGAATCCAGTGCGTCCTTCACTCTCAGGATATCCGCATTCGGCAGCCAGAAGGATTCCTGCTGCAGCTCTACATCGATCAGCTGGTTGTAATAATCTCTTCTCAGCCGTTTCGTCTGCTGCTCAGCTTCATCCAGCCTGCGGATAAACCGCTCCTGAATGGCCGGTTTTGCTTCAAATAGCGCCGTAACCCCCAGTTGGTGATGCTCTTCATACATTTCCAGCAGCACGACCAGCTGTGACCAGAGCTGTGACTCCCTGTTCATCTGTGATTCCAGCAGATTCTGAAGCTCATCGCTTTGGCTCTGCCCGGCATTCAGTTTCACCTTCAGCTCGGTCTGCGTTTGGTGCAGACTGAGCTTACGCTCTTCAGCAGTTTTGCGCTGCTCGTTTAAGCCGCTGATTTGGTCTGCGATACTCTTAGCTGCTATTAACGTGCGCTGCAGTGCCGCTCCTGGCGCCCCGGCTGCTTCATGCCCATGGCGTGAGGCAAAAACGCCCAATTCCTCGGTGTATTGGCGGATAGCCCCTGTAAGTTCATTGATCCGGTTATCCAGACCGCCCAGTTCCAGCAGCAAGCTTTCCCTTTCTTTGCGTAAGCCATTTTCTTCAGCAGTCAGAGAATGCTGGCGGGTTACGAACGACGAGAGCTGTCCCTGCCAGAGCTGAAAGACTTTGTCCCACTGCAGCCGCAACTCTTCCTTCGCTCCCTGAATAACCTCTTGGCGTTCCTTCATTTCCAGCGAGCCTTCGATAGCTTCAATTTCCTTCTGCCATTGCTCGATCTGGCGGAGCTGCGCGCTGCGTTTGGCCAGATAATAAGCTACCTCAAGCTTTTTCTCTTTCAGCTTCGACTCATCCAGCCGCAACTTGGCCCGTGTCTGGTTGTCTGAAATCCTGGTGAATTCATCCTGCTTAAGATCCTGTTCCTCTTTGCTGCGCAGATATTTCAGATTATCGCCCTCAAAACGCAGCTGGCGCGCCTCCTGGTGATGCTGAACCAATGCATCAGCAGTTTTGCTGCGTTCCGCCTCTGCGTTCTTAAGCTCCTCGTGAATGACCGTGGACATCTGCCGACCCAGCAGTTCAGTCTCTCTGAAGCTCCGCTCGGCTTCCGTTCCCTGTTCGACCAGCTCATACAGCGGTGCGGCCAGCGTAGTGAATTCGGCAAAAGCCTTTTCCCTCTGCTCCAGCATCGGAAGTCTCTGGGCAATGGTTGCGGTATCGATAAACATCCGCTGAAGCGAGCCATCCTCTTCTTTGACACCCTCGTTCAGACTGGAGCCAATCTCCGGAATAATCAGCTTTTCGAACAGATTGTGGTTGGTAAAGGCCTCATTTTTTTGAAAATAGCCCTTGATCCCGCCCTCTTCACCATTGATCCGTTTCATGTTACGCCATTCACCAATATGAATATCCCGTTCAGCAAGGAAGCTGTAGTACTTCTTAAGATCGGAGCTGTGGCTGCCGAAGGCAACAATTTCATTCCGCCGTTCCCGTACAAATTGTTGAATCGTCTCAAAACTTACAGGACCGCCTTCCGCATGATCATACAGCGGCAGCGTTGAAAGGGTCAGCTCAGCCTGTTCCTCATAATCCATCAGCGCGTAGAGCAGATAGTCAACCTTAATCTCCAGCTGATCTATCGAGCTGTGGGCAGTCATGGCAATGCCGGTCGTCATGTATTCGTTACGCTCACTGTTGTCCAGCCGCCACTCAATCGCTACGTGAAAGGTATAGGGCTTGAGCTGTTTTTTATGATTATGGAAAAAAGCCTCGACCTGGTTCTCGTTGTCTTTCCCCCAAGCCGCCTTAGGCAGGAGCAGTTGGAAGATGGACTGCAGCAGCACCCCTTTCCCGCCGCCGTTCATCAGGGTAATCAGGGTATTGGCCGGGCCTTCCTCATTGCAAAGATCAAGAATCATATCATCATACTTCTTAAGCATCTTCTCGTATTTCAGTCCGGCAATACGGATTCGTTCAATGCGCGGCATAGCCTTCCCCCTCCTTCTCCGTCAAGGTCCGGCCGATCAGAGCTTTCAATTCCTTGTAACGGTCTACATCGTGGTACAGATACCGCATTCTTTCATATAACTCTTCCCGGGGGAAAATCCGCTTCTCGTTCTCGGAAATAAACACCAGATGTTCCTCCTCCAGCAGCTTCATCCCTTCATGAATCAGTCCAATCCGTGAACCGGAGCCTCTCGACAGGGAATCGCCTTCCTCCTGGCTTTTGGTCTGCATATAAAGGCTTGCCCATACTTTATGCATTGCCTGAATATCCAGACGCCACTGCTTGCTGAAGCTGCCTTCCTCATCCAGCTCGATCCATGCTTGTAGAAGCGAGGACACCTGATCGGAGATTTGGATATAGGACATGCTGTCCTGACCGGGCTTAAAGTGCTGCTCATCCTGATCCATTTCCGCCAGAAAAACCAGGATAATGACGTTGATAATATGTAAATGGGTTTTACGTTCAATCCGTGAGTATTTATTCCGCAGCTGTGTGAAGTTGGACGCGAACCCCGATCCCAGCGGATTGACCAGCAGGTGAAGGCGGTGCCCGGAATTCATAATCCGGCAGCCTCCCTCTTTGGCCATATACTGCAAGGCGTCATAGGCCCCTGTATCCTGCAGGCATTCCACTGCGGCTGGATCATCCAGGGATATGACTTTCCGCCGAAGCAGATCAAAAAACAGCCGCGAAGCCTGCTGCAATTGTTCCAATGAATAGCTCATGCTGTATTCTCTCACCTCTCTACTATAGTAATGGTATAAGGGCTCATTTCCAGACCGGGCCAACTCACGCTTGTCCCCTGATCCGGTTCAAGTATGGTTGTCCGCAGCACTTTACCCCGCAGCATCTCCAGCTCGGGACAATCCGTAAGCAGCCGCTGAATCAGCTTCTGGCACTCGTCACTTCCGCCAGGGTTGTCTTCGTTTCGCTCCTGTACGATGACCTCGGTATGAAAGAATTGTACCCACAGGTCAATGGCATCCGGGAGCCGCGCCCATCGGGACTGTTCCTCCGGAGAGAAAGCATCCGCTTTAAACGTAAAACGTCCTTTGCCGGCAAGCTCGGTAAAAATCGGTTTCCACAGCTCCGCAACCTCAGTCCAAGGTATAGACTTAGGCGTATAAGTTGCAAGTTGCTCCTCCCCTTCTTCATCGGGCTCATCCAGATATTCTTCCGGCAGAAAACCGACATCCTGTTCTTCCCATGCCCAGGCGAGGGGGTAGATAAAGTCCTGGCTCGGTGTGAACAGTCCGCTTATCAAGGTTTCCAGACTGTCCCCGCTCGGCAGGCCTTCAGTTTTCACCCATTCCTCCCATACATTCGTGCGAAAATTAAAACCGGCAGCTCCCCAGAACAGCTCCGGAAAGTTCAGTCTTAAATTGGTTTCGGCTTCAAAAATGCTAAGCACAACCTCCGCGAGCTCGTCATGCACTTTTCTTGACAGCTCCACCCGTTCGGATAACAGGCGAAGCTCGTTAAAGTCGATAACATCCTTCTCGTCATTCGCCAACCGGGCCAGGGAACGGTGAATATTATCAAAATGCTTGCGTTCTTCATCAAACTGCTGGTGAATTTCCTCCAGCCGCTGATGCCGCATAACCCCATATTCGCTGAACATATGCTTCGGGTTGCGCCGCAGCGCATTGAGGTATTCCTGCTGTTGCTGGGTCATCTTCCGAACCCGCGAGATCAGTTCACCCACATCCTGCATCGCCCGGGTGACGCGTCCATGCTTAATATGCATTTGGATCTCCAGCAGTTTAATGCTAATCTGAAACTCTTCTATAATCTCATGGCTCATGAAGATAAGCTCCATCGCATATTCGGAAAGGCGGTACACTGTCTTGCCGCTCTCTTCCCAACTGGTGCGGGTCGCATCCTCGTCTACCGTAAAGTATTTGTACTTTTGCAGAGTCATCTGCCGGGTCTGATCATCATAATAAAAGGCTTCAAAATCCCCGCCGCCCCCGCTCCACAACAGCCCGTCTACCAGCCGTTCCACAGATTCGATGGTGCCGATCCTGGCAATATTAAACCGCTCCAGTGAGCTCCAGGCCAGCTCAATAATATCCTCTTTGGCTCTTCTTTCATTGGATTCCAGCTCGAGATAATAGACCTGCAGCAACACACTGAGCGCAATCATTTCCTTATAAGGCTGCAGTTCTCCAAGATTCATGCCCGCCCCCAGCGTCCACAGTGGGTTAAGGCGTTTGTTCCGTTCACCAAAATCAGACCAGTTCATCCTTGCGCCAACCTCGCCATCACTTCGTAGTTTAGGAGCATTTTTGCATAGCCCTCACAAAATAACATAAACCCATATCTGCCCCATGAAGGGAGAAATATGGGCTGGGTACCACTGATAACTTACGTTTATTGGGGAATATATGTTTCTATTATACCAATGAATTGAGGATAGTTCTACGAATATTTAACATTCAGCAGGTAATGCAGATTCTCTTTGACCGCAGGCCACTCCTCGTCAATAATGCTGTAGAGCACATTATCAAGAACGGTGCCCTCCGACGTAATTCTGTGCTTGCGCAGAACGCCTTCTTTTACAGCGCCAATACGTTCGATGGCTTTCTGTGATCTCAGATTGTATCCGACTATCGTAAAATTGACCCGGATCAGCCCCAGTTCTTCGAAGCAGTAATGTAGCAAAAGTGACTTGGATTCGGTATTGACTGGCGTTCTCCAATACTCTGGTGAAATCCACGTACAGCCAATCTCCGCATTGCGGTGAATCCGGTCCAGATGCATAATCCGCGAGGTGCCGACGACTTTTCCAGAAGCTTGTTCAATCATGACATAAGGAAGGTCGGCCCCATTCTCCTTATTGCGCAGCGCAGTTTCTATTAGTTGTTCCACTTGTTGGATTGTTGTTATTTTTCGCCAGGTGTATTCCCAGATTTGCGGATTGTGCAGGAGCTTGAGCAGATCCGCCCTATGATCGGCTTCCATAGGAATAAGCTTGATAAACTTGCCGTTTAGTTGTTTGATGTTGTTTGTAATCACAAAGGACGCCTCCAGTATTGTCTATTCATCAAGCCCGAGATCATTATAAAATACCCGAAACATCCTTGTCTGCCTATTTACGTAAAATGACTGCCCCGTCTATGAAAACGGAGCAGTCACTGGAGTTACATTATAATGTAGAAACACCTATTGCCGGGCGGAAATCTCGCTAACGATACGCTGAATGATCTCCTGAATACTTACAGTACCGAGATCGCCTACTACACGTTGTCTTACGGAGACAGTAGCGGAATTCTGCTCATTTTCTCCGAGGACGAGCATGTACGGCACCTTTTCCAGCTGAGCTTCGCGGATCTTCAGGCCCAGCTTCTCCTTGCGGTGATCAAGCTCGACCCGGATTCCTGCCGCTTCCAGCGCCTGCTTCACCTCATAAGCGTAATCGGCAAAGTGCTCGGACACAGGCAGCAGTTTGGCCTGCACAGGGGCCAGCCATACCGGAAATGCCCCGCTGTAATGCTCAATGAGAATACCCATGAACCGGTCAATGGAGCCGTAGACCGCACGGTGAATAACGACAGGCCGGTGCTTCTGGCCATCTTCGCCGATATAGGACAGGTCGAACTTCTCCGGCATCTGGAAATCCAGCTGGATGGTTCCGCATTGCCAGCTTCTCTTGAGCGCGTCCAGAATATGAAAGTCGATCTTCGGCCCGTAAAAAGCTCCGTCTCCCGCATTCACCCGATAAGGGATGCCGCGTTTCTCCAGTACCTTTTGCAGCGCCAACTCGGCCTGATCCCACAGTGACTCCGCCCCCATATAATCTGCCGGCCGTGTAGACAGCTCTACCTTATACTCAAAGCCGAATACTTTATAAATATGGTCGATCAAGGCGAGTACCCGGCCGATCTCTTCCTCAATTTGCTCTGGCAGAACGAACAAGTGGGCATCATCCTGACAAAATGTACGGACTCTCATCATTCCGTTCAGCGCGCCGGAAAATTCATGGCGGTGAACCTGGCCGTATTCCGCAATGCGGATTGGCAGCTCCCGGTAGGAATGCAGACTGTTTTTATAAATCATCATATGCCCCGGGCAATTCATCGGCTTAAGTGCGAACTTGTTCTCATCGACATCTGTGAAGTACATTTCATCTTTGTAATGATCATAATGTCCGGATTGCTCCCACAGCCGGTTGTTCATCATCAGCGGTGTACGGACTTCACTGTACTCCCTTTCCCGCTGAATCCCCCGGGAGAATTCCTCCAATGCTGTACGGACGATCATTCCCTTTGGCAGATAAAATGGCATTCCCGGCGCTTCCTCGGAGAACATAAACAGCTCCAGTTCCTTGCCCAGCTTGCGGTGGTCGCGTTTCTTCGCTTCCTCCAGCATATACAGATGCTCTTCCAGCTGAGCTTTCTTCGGAAAAGAAGTCCCGTAAATCCGCTGCAGCATCTTATTACTGGAATCTCCCCGCCAATATGCACCTGCTACACTCAGCAGCTTGAAGGCTTTGATCCCACCTGTCGAGGCCAGATGCGGCCCCCGGCACAGATCCGAAAATTCGCCTTGATCATAAATGCTGATTACTGCCTCCTCCGGCAGATCCCGGATCAGTTCCAGCTTCAGCGGCTCTTCAAACGCCTCAAAAGTCTTCAGCGCCTCGCAGCGGCTGACCTCCCGGCGGACTATGGGCAGGTTCTCTTTGATAATGTTGCCCATTTCCGCCTCTATCGCAGCCAGATCTTCTGTAGACAAAGGCTTCTCGATGTCCACATCGTAATAGAATCCGTCTTCGATGACCGGGCCGATGCCCAGCTTGACATTCTTATCACCGTATATACGTTTAATGGCTTGAGCCAACAGATGCGCTGTGCTATGTCTGTGGATCATCAGGCCATCTTCACTGTCCAGCACTACGATTTCAACGAGGCTGTCCTGTGTAATCGGTTGATGAAAGTCAACAAGTCTGCCGTCAAGTTTACCGGCTACTGCATTTTTCTTCAGTGTAGGACTTATGGATTCTGCGACTTGCGCAATCGTGGTGTTACGCGAATACCTCCTAATTGTTCCATCCGGCAGTGTTGCTTTGATCTCCATGATTCAGCCTCCATTTCTTTAAGTTTTTTTGTATGTTTGAACGCAAAAAAACGCATCTCATCCCAGAAAGGGACGAGTGCGTTTAGCTCGTGGTTCCACCCTAATTTGATCTGCGCGATAGCAACCCCCTGCTGTTCGGCGGAAGTAAAGCTGCAAGATCCTTATTGGTATCCGATATCGGGGATAAGACGGTGACATTTACAGCCTTCCTAACAGCAGGAGGGGTTCAGTGCCACGGCTGCAAAGGGGTAAATTCCGGCCGGTTCTGTAAGAAGCTCTCACCTTGCACTTCTCTCTCTGGTCAGTCCGTGAAGGAACTCATGTCTTTGGTCATTGCCTTGGTTATGGTGTTTATGGTGTTGCTGGTTACATATTACTCAATCAAACACGGAAAAGTCAATACACAGGTGAAAAATAGTTTTTTTGTCCTTGTAAGGTAACCAAACGGGTAAAAGACGCTTTGAGCGACAGATTAACGTCTGCTGCCCCTTGTATTGAGCTTGAGATGTGAGATAATCTCACCAACCTCTTTTACTTGATGTGCGATATAATCGGCCCCTGCGTTCACAAGCTCCTCCTCCGAACCATAGCCAAAGGTTACCCCAAGCGAGACCACGCCGCAGCCTTTTGCCCCAATAATATCATGCTCCCGGTCTCCAATCATCAGTGCCTGCTCCGCGGCAATCTCGTTCTGCTCCAGCACATACCGGATTACCTCCTGCTTCTTGGAACGTGTGCCGTCCAAATTGCTGCCAACAGTGTGCATAAAATAGCCATCCAAGCCGTAATGCCGGAGGATTTCCTCAGCAAATACTGTCGGTTTGGAGGTGGCTACATACAGCTTGTATCCTTTCAGCCGGAGCTCTTCCAGCAATTGCGGAATACCGGAAATCACACTGTTTTCAAACATCCCCAATGTACGGTAACGCTCCCGGTAAAATTCAACAGCCTTCAAGGCATTATCCGTGGTAAAACCCTGGATCTGGATAAAAGAATCATATAACGGCGGCCCTATGTAAGGAATAAGCAAATCGAGATGCTCTACCTCTATTTCGAACTTGTTCAGCGCGTACTCCACGCTTTTGGTAATCCCCTCTTTGGGGTCGGTTAAGGTACCGTCCAAATCAAATAAAATACTCTTCAGTTCTCCCATGACGTATGCCTTGCTCCCTCCAAAATTCAATTGCCGCAGTCTCTTTCCCCTCATCAGCTGCAGCTTTTTCAATCATACCTGCGTTTCTCCATACTTTCCACATACTTATCTTTTAACATTACAGGTGAAGTGATTTTATTTCCTGGAGGACTTAACATGAATATGACGCATTACATGTCCCTGCTTGCGGACAACCAGCCGTGGAACTTAATTCTTTTCATGGCGATTCCGGTCATTTTTGCAGAGACGATCACCGTTACAGAATTTATCTTCCTGTTTACGAAGAAGCTGGATGGACCGCTCCGAGCGTTTAACCGGATCTGCAGCATTCTTGCCGGACTTTACTTTACCGGCGTTTTTCTCTATTTGTTCCCTACCGCGTTTGTCCCGCTCACCGTAAATGGCGAGTGGCATACATGGGTGGACGTAGTAGCGGTAGGCTTCTATCTGAGCGGCGTGTTCTTCCTGCTGCCGCTGGCCTTGCTTGACCTCGGCCTGATTGGACGCAAATATCCGGAAGAGAGCAAGCTGAAGCTGCATTTCATGCTGATCAGCGGCTTCCTGGTGGTGGCGCATATCGCCATGATCTTTGGCATGATCAACCCGGAAATTATGGGCGGCATGGCCGGGATGAATCATTAATCAATCTTCGAAGGGGCCTCTCCGATTTTGGATTGGCCCCTATTTAAGATCACACAGTATAAGTAAATGCTGCTCAAGCATTTGCTCAAGGCGCTCATCGGACAACCGCCCGGGCTGCATCAGCTGATGCATGGCCAACCCGTCAATCAGCGCATACAATTTCTCCGCTTCCAGATCAATATCGAGCTCCGGCTTCGCCGCCTTCTGTTCCACTAATGTTGTAATAACAAACATCGAAACCTTGTACACCTCTTCCTGCATGCGGTCGTTCAGTTTCGATAACTCCGGGTAGATCAACACCTTGGCATTAAAAGAAAACCAAACCTCGCTTTCCATAATTCTCTCTTCATCCAGCGGAATCAGTTGCAGCAGCAGACGTTTCATATCCTGCAGTAGGTTGCCCTCCGGCTGGAATCCCTCCACCCGCTGTTCAATTCTCGCAAGAAAAAGATTCATGCAAAATGCGAACAATTCTGCCTGCGTAGAGAAATAATGACGCATCGATCCTACCGATAAACCGGATTCCTTTGCGATATTACGGACAGTGGCTTGTTCAAGACCCGAGTTATGTATAATTCTCAGAGCGGCGTCGGCAAGCCGTTTTCTTTGTTTCTCATGATCAACTTTTTTTGGCATATCTCTATTATACCTGCTTATCTTTTTATAATACAATGTGCTATAATGTTTTATATAATACGTTTGTATTAAATAAAACATCGAAAGAGGAGCATTATTTTATGACTATTCAACCACAACAACCGAAGAAACGATCCAAAAAAAAGATCTGGAAAAAAGTAACTCTCACCCTGCTCACCTGCATAATTTTACTGCTCGGGTCGGGATTTGCTTATGAATGGCTGGCATCCAGAAATGCAGAACAGAAATACCAGCCTCCCGGCAAGCTGGTTGATGCAGGCGGATACAAGCTGCACATTAACAAATTGGGGCAGGGTTCCCCAACCATTATTCTTGAATCCGGAAGCGGTGAAACCAGTTTGTCCTGGAGGGATATTCCTGAGAAGCTGTCTGAATTCGCAACTGTTGTGAGCTACGACCGAGCCGGATATGCTTGGAGTGAAAAAGCGCCTACAGCACGCACGGGAGAAAATATCGTTCGTGAGCTGCATACGGCATTAGAACGTGAGGGAATCGACGGACCTTACCTGCTAGTTGGGCATTCTTTGGGTGGGATGTATGCCCGGTTATTCGCTGATACTTACCGGGATGAGGTTGCTGGTATGGTACTGATTGATGCCAGACCGGAAGATGACGAGCGCGAGACCAAACCTATTCTGGCTGCGGAAAAATTCGCGGGCAATCCCCCGGCATCAGTCTTGCAAGTGTTGAAACTATCAGGGGCTATGCGTATATTCCAGGATGTGTTGCTGGATGGCCTGGTTGCGAAAGAAGATAGAGGGCAGTTCATAAATGTCATTTCAAAGCCTAGTTACTTCAAAGCTAAAGAACAAGAAGGAAATCTGGCACATACCACAGAGGACGCTATTCGGGGTCAAGACCTCGGTTCTCTTCCGGTAAGAGTCCTGTCACGAGGAATTCCTCAGGATTATGCAGGCTTCGGCTTCTCCGAATCCGCCGGTAAAAAACTGGAAGATATTTGGCAAAAGGGTCAGCGCAAAATGTTGGACCTTTCCACAGACAGCAAGCAGACTGTCGCAACCCATAGCGGACATATGATTATTCACGACGAACCTGATCTCGTCATTCAGACGATCCGCAGCTTGCTGACACAACTACAATCACCATCCCCTCAATAATTCACATTATGCTCACGGGCCCGGACCCCGGTCTTGTTTATGGACCGGGGTCCGGGCCCGGGACCATATAATGAAACGGCCATGAAATCCGGCTATTTATAAAAAACAACCCTACACCGTGTTCCGGCTCCGGCCCTGCTAGTAATCTCAATCTCGCCCCCGAGCAATTCCACCAATTTGTTCACAATGGACAACCCCAGACCGGTGCCTCCGTACTGCCGTGAACGTGATTTCTCTACTCTGTAGAACCGGTCAAAGATATACGAAAGCTCCTCCTCAGGAATGCCAATCCCAGTGTCCTCGACGATAAATGTAGCTGAGTCTACGCAAAAATCCAGCTGGACGCTGACCTCTCCTGCATCGGTATAACGGATAGCGTTTTCCAGCAGATTCATTACGATTTGCTCCATCCGTTTGCCATCCCCTTGCAAACCAAACGGTTCACCGGTATATCTGGAATTTAGCTGCAATCCTTTTTCTTTAGCAGTCAGTTCGACTTTGCGGACCGCCTGATCGACGAGCAGCGCCAAATCGACCTCTTCCAGATTCAGCGGTATTTTCCCCTCTTCCATTTTGGCCAATTCGAACAAATCGTCTACCAGATGTTGAATCCGGTGCGCCTCTTGGTCGATGATGTCCAAGTAGAGTATTTTTTCTTCTTCCGTCTCATACAGCCCTCCCTTAACCACCTTGGCATACCCCTGCAGATAGGTGATCGGCGTCCGCAGCTCATGGGAAATATTAGCGAGAAACTCCTGACGTGTATCCCTGTAGTGCTGCAGATCCATAGCCAAATCGTTGATGGCACCAGCAAGAAAGCCAATCTCATCGTTGCCGCTGATCGTGAGCCGCGTTTCCAGTTCACCAGCCGCAATCTTGCGCGTAGCCTTCTGCATTTGGACAAGCGGACGCGATAATATGCGGGCGATGAACCAAGTGATGCCCAAAGCAAGCACAAAAGCGCCCAGGCCAGACAGCAGCAGTATATCTCTCACCGTAGACAGGGAATGTTCCATATTCTCCGTGGAAGACATCACATAGAGTGCCGAGGTAATAATGTCACCGCTTGAGATGGGTTGTCCCGTAACAAAATAACGGTAGCCGGACGGGTCTTTGTACAAGAAACTCACCCTTTGTCCGGTGGAAATAGCTTGCATATCCTGAGCCCGGATAAAGGAGCGATCTGTAGAATCATGAACACCGGAGTGCAGCATCACTTTGCCATCCAAGGAGATGTTAAAGATGCTGACATTGGAAAACTCCGCAAAGGACATCATCATTTGACCGTTCGTGGTATCTTTGGATTCGGCCATCGCTGTGAAATGGGAGGCCAGCTCCTCAGCTTCCGTCTGCATTTCCTGGTAATAAAAGCTTGTAAACATCCGGTCTATCACTATCCCGAGTAAGAGCAGAACAATCAGAAACACCGACATAATCACGACACCCAGCTTAAAGCCGATGATGTTGTTTTTCATTGGACATTACCGGGGATTTGGAATTTATAGCCGAGCCCCCACACGGTTTGCACCGGAACATAGGAAAGACCTGCCTTCAGCAGCTTCTCGCGGATATTCTTAACATGCGTATCAATAACCCGCGTCTCACCGCCGTAGTCATTGCCCCAGAGCTGTTCTACCAATTCTTCCCGCGTAAACACGCGCTGCCCGCTGCGCGCCAGCAAATGCAGCAGATCAAATTCCTTCTGTGTAAAGAGGATCCTCTCACCTTGAACCTGTACTTCTCGTGCCTGCGGATAAATCCTTAACTCCGGGTGCTCCAGCACCTGCTCCTGTGACGCGGAAACCCGGAACATATTCGAACGCCGCAAGAGGGAATGGATTCGTGCAAGCAATTCTTCCGGTTCAAACGGTTTGGTTAAATAATCATCCGCACCGATGCCCAGCCCATGTACTTTATCTTTCGTTTCAGACCGTGCGGTAAGCATCAGAATGGGCGTCTGACTGCTCTCCCTTACCGCCTGGCAGACCTGCCAGCCATCCATATCAGGCATCATTACATCCAGCAGGATCAGGTCGAAGTTATGTTTCTCTATCATGGACAGGGCTTCGCGCCCGGTGGAGGCTTCCTTAATAGCAAAACCCTCCTGCAGCAAGTAAATGCGCAGCAAATTCCGCATGTTCCATTCATCGTCAACGATGAGAACCTGTGCTTTGGACAAGCTGTTCCCCCTTTTCGTGGCCTATATATAGTGAACTTATAATTCTTCTATTTTGGGATCGACCGTGACTACAGAGAATGTTTGGACTCCCGCCACTTTTCCCTAATTGTAATTCTCAAGTTCAATCTATACAGTTTCTTATTCTTTTCTCAATTATACCTAAAAACAAAGAACAAGCCGACCACGGATGTCCGCAGCCAGCCAGCTTGCTTTAGTGCCCCGAATGGGGATTGTCTCCAGAGGCGGAGGTGATTTCGAGCATGTCATCTATTTCGCTCTGTGTACTGCTGGTTATTGTGCCGGTATCACCGGTTAGCCAGGCATGGTTATAGGGACCTTCTGCCGGTGAATCCTTGAACTTGGGCTGAAGCTCCATCATATAATTCATGACCGAATCCGGTAGTCCGTCTTGTTCCGTAAAGATTAACGGTGCATGTTTTCCCAAATGGGAGAATGGCGCAGCGGCGATGGCCAGCATGGTGGAATCCTTCGTCAATAAGGATAGGTTATGGCCCGGAGCCGTGATACCCCAGCCGAAGCCGCTAACCTCATCCTTGAATTTGGCAAAAGCAATCGCATTCGCATAAGGATCATCACCGGAGATGCGAGTTACCGTACCATATGCTCCCAGCTGCTCCTCGACTTTTCCCGAGACAACAGAAGCTGGTCCTAGAAGGTAAATGGCAGCATTGCCTCCGCGCTTTTTGAGCGCCTCTGCCGTGGAGGCCGGGATATCTTCCTTCGATACGTACAATAAAGGCTCCGGCATATGCGCAATCCAGTTGACTGCAGGCAGCGTATATTCGGGGCTGTCCATTGAACCGATAATCACACTCTGCGGCAACTCGCCGGACACTTTGGCATAATAAGCGTCAATCGCCTGAGCCACAGCAGCAGGATCTTCGCCTTCTATTTTGTCCACCTTTAAATCCAGTGCCTTAAGCTGCTCTTCCACACCGTCCGCGACAGGTCCGACCAGAACGACCTGGATGCCCGCATTGCTCTCAGCACCCAGCGGATTCAGCCGTTTAAGCTCTTCCAAGGTAACCTCCGGAACGCCGTCTTTGCTCAAGAACAAGACAGGCCCGTTGCTCGGATGGTGGATTAAGTCAGTACTCACTGCAGCAATTTGCCAGTTATCCGCATTGGTTAGGACTACGCTTGCAGGCCGGTTGGCTTTAGTTTCTGCCGTCCATAAAGACCGGGACACCAGTACCGCTGCCTGAACCGGGTCCGAGGTATTGATCCGGGTCGTGTTTTTGGTTGCAATCCAGGGCATAGAAATTGCAGCAGAAGGATTCTGTTCACTTTGCGGAGCTGCTGATTCCTTATCCGATTGACAGGCGGTCAGCACCGTACCAAGCAGCAATGTCACAGCGCTTAATTGTATGATTTTCTTCATGTGTATCCCTCCATTTCATAGCTATCACGGATACATAGAAGTTTACCCATCAAATATGTAGAAAGAATGTGGAATTCCAACAATTTAAAAATGAGTATTAAGTAGGAATTGGAGCAGCCTGAAAGTGAATGCAAGTGGAAACGGATCGCCGTCCTCAAAAGGACGGTATCCGTTTCAGCGAGAAATAGAAGGATAATTTATAGCGTGAAGCATATAAGTTCTTATAATTAAAAAAAGCTGAACGGAAAGTGCTCCGTCCAGCTGATCCTGATCAATCTTCTTCTGTATTTACCAGTGCTTCGCGATAAAAGTATCCCGGCCGGACTGTTCCCGGTCTTCCTTATAATTTTTCGGGTTCTTCTTGTGATAATCCTGATGATAGTCCTCTGCCGGGTAAAAGACCGGTGCGGGCAGAATCTCCGTAACGACAGGTCCCTCGAAACGCCCGCTGGCCGCTACCTGCTCTTTGGAAGCCAAAGCTGCGAGTCTTTGCTCTTCATTATAATAAAACACCGCAGTCCGGTACTGGGTTCCCCGGTCCTGGAATTGTCCTCCGTCATCAGTCGGGTCAATCTGCGGCCAGAACAATTCTAACAGCTTCTCGTATGGGAAAAGTGCCGGGTCAAAGCTGATCTGCACTACCTCATAGTGTCCTGTAGTGCCAGTCTTGACCTGTTCATAGCTTGGATTCTCCACTGAACCCCCGGCGTAGCCTGATACAATTCCGTGTATACCCGGCAATTCTTCAAAGGGTGTAACCATGCACCAGAAGCAGCCTCCTGCAAACATTGCCTGTTCCATACCTGTAATCCCTCTCCCTATCTATATATCTCTACATACTATAACGTATGTTAAGAAGATAAGGTTAAATCTGCCTAAAGTCAATTTGAGGGAGCGGTCTGCCAAGGATAAGTCTTTTTTTCAATCCCGGAGGAGCTGTATATGCCTGCGATCAGTTCCAGTGTTTTGAGCCCTTCTGATCCGTCAATCCAGAATGGTCTTCCTTCGCGGACATGGTCATAAAAGTCATGAATCAGTCTTTGATGCCCCGTTCCCCAATACGACTTGCCTTGAATACCTGACACCCCCGGCTCACTGAGCAGCGTTTCCCGGCCGTCCTTCCACAGATACAGGCAATCCCTCCGCAGCAGCAGCGTCCCCTGTTCGAACACTATTTCCAGCTCGACGGGTGAGTTAACCAGGTAGGCATTGCTGCCGTAAAAAAGTCCTCTGACCTTATTCCTGAAGTTGATGCAGGCATGTGCCGTATCCTCCACTTCAATAACTCCGTCCAAGACATCTGTGCTTACGCTTCCCTGCACTGATGAGATCTCACCGCCGAACCATTGCAGCAGATCCAGCGTGTGGATCGTCTGGTTGATCAGCACCCCACCGCCCTCTGAGGTCCATTTCCCCCTCCAGTTGCTCTCCTTGTAGTACTCAGGAGACCTGTGCCAGGTGACAATCCCCTTCATACATACAAGCGGCCCCAGCACACCGGATTCAATGGTCTCCTTAATCTTGATAGAGGGTTCATTGTAGCGGTTCTGAAATACGATGCCGAGCTGGCCTTTGCTGTGCTCCGCAGCTTTCAGCATGCGCTGGGCAGAAGGCAGGTCAACCGCCATCGGTTTTTCTGTTAAGACATGCTTGCCGGCCTGCAGCAGATCGACCGCCATTTGCGCATGCAGATCATGCGGTGTGCAGAGGTGGACGATATCAATATCAGATCTGTTCAAAAGCTCCTTATAATCTGTAAGCGCGCCGCAGCCATATTCTTCTCCAAATGCTGCCGCTTTGGCCACATCAATATCTACGGCTGCCAGCAGTTGTCCCACTGATTGTGCCGCGATCGCCTTGGCATGCAAGGGAGCTATTGCTCCGCAGCCGATTATGGCTGCTCCAAGTATTGTCATCTTGTGCACCTTCCAATCTTATTTCCGTTCCTATCAAGCCTTTATGAGTGTCTCGGGCGTAAGATTTACCGCTTGTGCCTGAGCTTCCAGGCATAGCTCCGCCGCTTTGAAGACATGCTGCTGGGTCATAGCAAATTCTGTCCGTTGCAAGCAATCCAGTATCAGCTCGCCAAAGAACGGAAAGCCGATTTTACCGGCAACATGCTCATAATGCTCTCCTTGACGGTCTGCCCAATAGACATGATCCGTTGTATTGGAGCGGGCAATATCGCTGTATTTGCGCAGCTCGATATACCCCTCCGTTCCCATAATGATCGTTCGGCCGTCCCCCCAGGTGCCCAGTCCGTCCGGTGTGAACCAGTCGACACGGAAATATTGCGTCGCCCCGTTGTCGCCGACAAGTGTTGCATCGCCGAAATCCTCCAGCTCAGGGTAAGCAGAATTGTTGTAGTTGGCAACCTTGCTGTGCAGTACCTTGGCATCGCGGCAATCCGCGTAATACAGGAATTGTTCAATCTGGTGACTGCCAATGTCGCAAAGGATACCGCCATATTTGTCCCGCTGGAAGAACCACTCCGGACGGCTTGGTGCGCTCAAGCGGTGAGGGCCCATTCCGATGATCTGAAGCACACGGCCGATCGCTCCCTGCCGAATCAGCTGTCCGGCATACACCGCACTCTCCACATGAAGTCTCTCGCTGAAATAAGTCATGTACTTCTGCCCCGTCAATACAGTCTGAGTCCGCGCTGCTTCCAGCTGTTCCATTGCCGTAAATGGCGTTTTGTCAGTGAAATAATCCTTCCCGTGTGCCATCACCTTGAGTCCAAGCGCCCCTCTCTCGGAAGGAACCGCTGCCGCTGCAATGAGCCGGACCTCGGGATCCTCAAGGATTTCTTCAGCGGAGCGTGCGGCTTGAACACCAGGATAAGTGCTGACAAAAGTTTTCACCTTCTCCGGATCGGGATCAAAGACCCATTTCAACCGGGCTCCTGCTTCGACCAGACCATTGCACATCCCATAGATATGACCGTGATCCAGCGCCATCGCAGCGATCATAAATTCACCCGGTTTTACAACCGGTCTAGCTTCATGAGTAGGTGCATACATCATTCCATCTTTTCTGCTCATCTTCAACCCTCCCGGTCACAGCTTCGAAATCAGGTATTTGAGGCTGATCTCCAGACTCTCGTAAGGATCGCGGCGGCAGACATCCTGCTCAACAACAAACCATTCCACACCCGTTTCACGGCCAGCCTCAATAATAGCTTCATAATTCATGTTTCCTTCACCGATCTCAGCAAAAACCTGTCCCCTGGAGATGATAGCCATATCCTTCAGATGCATGACCTGCATCCGGCCCTTTACCTTGTGAACCCAGTCCACCGGATTAGCTCCCCCGGCTTGAACCCAATACATATCCAGTTCAAAGCCGAACACCTCGGGATCGGATTCCTGCAGCAGCACTTCCATACCCGTAACCCCGTCAACCCGTTCGAACTCAAAATCATGATTATGATAAACGAATTGCAGGCCATGCTCCTCCTTCAGGGTCCGCGCAATCCCGGAGGCAAGTTTGGCAAATGTCCGATAGCCCTCCTGGCTGCTCTGATATTCTCCCGGCAGTCCGCCAAGACCAATGTATTTGCAATTCCACAGCTTATGTTCTGCAGCCAATGCGTCCAGGTCATTCACCAGCCGGTTCCACGGCACATGGGTTGCGCAGATGGTCAGCCCAGCTTCATCCGCGTATTGTTTGACCAGCTGCGGATCAATCGGACCAATTCCGGAAATCTGCACAGCCTGATAACCCATCACTTTCAGCTTCTGGAAAGCGGCCCTTAAATCCTCTGCAGTCTTGGTAAAATCACGTAGCGTGTACATTTGTGCAGCTATTGTAGAACGTTGCATATGAGCAATTCACTCCTTATTAAGTTTGTCTGTCCTATAATTAAATTAATGAGTGCCTTTTACATCAAAAGCCCGCTGCTCTACAGCTTCCTTCCGGAAGGTAGAGCTCTTCACCCGTTCCATGAGCTTCTCATGAAACAAATCACTATCAATCGGAAGATCGACCCAATTGTCAGTCCAAGCGGACAAGTACATTGCATTCGAAAGTGTCAGGCCGCGAATTCCCTCTTCCCCGGGAGCGAGCAGCGGTTCGTCATGCAGAATGGCATTGGTGAAGTTGCGCAAGATTCCCTTGTGCTGTTCTCCTCCGCCTTCTGGAACCGGAATCTCACATTTCCAGCATTCGGGTCTTCCGAAGCCTTCGGCAAATTCGGCATTGAACTTCGGCTCCGGGATGCGCAGACGCCAAAAGGTCAACTTGCCGTTCTCCACGACGATTTTTCCGTTATCCCCATTGATTTCAAAGCGGTTGGTTCCCGGCGCCTCCCCGGTAGTGGTGATGAACAGGCCTGTTGCTCCGTTCTCATACTCGACATAAGCGGTTACATCATCTTCCACCTCAATATTGCGGTACTTGCCGAACTGGCAGAATGCACGCACACGCTTCGGCATCATTCCGGTTGTCCATTGCCAAAGATCCAGCTGATGCGGGTCCTGGTTCAGCAGCACACCGCCGCCTTCTCCAGCCCATGTAGCCCGCCAGCCCCCGGAGTTGTAATAGCTCTGCGAACGATACCAGTCAGTAATGATCCAGTTGGTGCGGCGGATCTCACCCAGCTCACCGGACTGAATCAGCTCTCTCAGCTTTTGATAGAGCGGGTTGGTCCGCTGGTTGTACATAATGCCGAATTTGCGGCCACTTTGCGCAGCGGCTTCGTTCATCTCCTGCACGGCTTTCGTATATACACCGGCGGGTTTTTCAATTAATACATGATAGCCGTGCTTCAGCGCCTCGATCGCAAGCGGCGGATGATCATAATGCGGAGTGGAGATTAATACGGCATCAATACTTTTGGAGGCAAATAATTGAGCAGGTGTGCTGAACCTGAGCACCGTATCAGGCAAGTGCTCTGCCGCCCACTCCAGGCGTTCGGGGCTTGTATCACAGACAGCCGCCAGCTCAGCTCCTTTTACTTCATGAATCAGATCGAGCGCATGGGCCCGGCCCATATTTCCAACTCCAATAATTCCATAACGAACCTTCTTCATCCTATGAATCACTCCTATGTGAGTTATGATATGAGAATAACCCTATTTCCAGACAGTGAACATGACCGGAATTAAGGTTTTTTTGTACATAATTAAGATGTTTTAGTTAAATGAAAGCGATATACTGGATTTATTACACATTAAAGGAGTTTTATAATGAATCACTCCGGCAACCTTACGGGAGCGTTACTGCAGAACCTGAGCGTCACCGTTACCCATGCCCACTTAAGCAGCAGATACCCCGGATGGAACCGCTTGAATGAGACGCCATCCTTTAACAGACTTTATTTCATTGATGGCGGCGAGGGTAAGGTGATCCTGAACGGGCAAGCCCATTATCCGCGCCCCGGCCAATTGATGATCATGCCGGCAGGCTCGACGCAAACTACAGAAACCTCCCCTGACAATCCCTATAAGCGGTACTTTTGTCATTTTGATGCCCATATCGGAGAATGGCCCTTGTTTCATACAGGCAACAAGTTGTACATATGCGATGTTGCGGAGCCGGATGCCATTCGGGAGATTTTCACAGAGATGATAACACGGTTTCCGGAAGAGAACCTGCTCTCCACCATGCGGAATCAAGCCGCACTACTTCATCTGCTAGCACTTTGCCTGGAGGACGGCGGATATTCCGATTTCATGGGTGAGCTGGCTCATACCAGTGGTCAAAGACAGCTAGCGAACGTCCTGCAATACATTGAACAGCGCCTTACGCAGCCTATGGAGGTAGAGGAACTGGCCGAGCTGGTTCATCTGCATCCGAACTATTTCATCCCCTACTTCAAGAAATACATGGGGATTCCCCCCATGCATTATGTGCAGCTCAAGCGGATGGAGCTGGCTAAAAGACAGCTCTCTTACTCTACTTCCAGCATTTCCGATATCGCTGCGCAGGTGGGCATGGAGCTGGCCCATTTCTCCAAATATTTCAAGAAAACCACCGGCGTATCTCCCTCTGCCTACCGGAACAGCACAAGGTAGAGGGGAGAAACGGACTATGCGAGTCCAAGGAGATGAACCAGCAGAAATCCAAGTCCCGAGAGCAGTAACGAGCCGATTAAGCCAGCCAGCAGCGGTTTTTTACCCATTAGGGCAAAGGTCTTGATATCCACACCAAGCCCGAGTCCCGCCATCGCCATGGCCAGCAGCATATACGCCAGGATAATCAGATCAGCCGTTACTTGTTCAGGGATTATTCCCAGCGTATTTACACCGCTCATCAGCAAAAAACCGCCGATAAACCAGGGCACCGGAAGTTTCCTCCACTGAATTTTGGAATGCGGTGGCTGTACAGCCGCCACTTGCCCCCTACACTCCCTCTCTGCTTTACGCTGTCTATAGGCTTCCCAGACTCCGATAGCAAGAGCTACCGGAACAAGCATCGCTACCCGAGTCAGCTTCACGATCACCGCGAGGTCTGCTGCCTTTTCACCGATGGGGGCGGCAGCGGCGATCACATGCGCTACTTCATGAAGAGTGGCTCCGGCAAATATCCCATACCCTTCTGGACTAAGGGACAACACCGGATAAATTAACGTATAAACCAGCGTAAATATCGTCCCCAGCACAGCTACCGTTGCCGCGCTTATTGCGGTCTCATTGTCCGAAGCCTTTAGTTGGGGAGAGATTGCCGCGACGGCTGCCGCTCCGCATATGGCAGTTCCGCAAGCGGTCAGCAGTCCAAGTGTCCTATCAATTTTCATCCATTTGCAGAGTCCATAAACGGTGAACAAAGTAAATACAATATTAATCAGGGCAATCGCCAACACTTTGGGACCGGCCTGCACAAGTTGAAACAGGTTCAATCTCATCCCGAGCAGGATGATCCCCGCTCTGAGCAATCTCTTGCTGGAAAAGCTGATGCCCGGCACCGCCTGCTGCGGTACCCCTCCTGCTGTACGAAGCAGAACTCCTAACAGAATGGCAATTACCAGCTGGCCCATGATGCCAAGGTAAGGCAGCAGCGCCAAATATTTGGCCGCTATGGCCAGTAGTCCTGTAAGCAGGATTCCTAGAATAAATCCGCTGTATTTATCGTTCAAGCGCTGAAGCTGATGTGCATGATTCATCTCAAACCACTCCCTGTTTACGTTCAATTACGTTGCTAACTTGTAACCTCACTATAAGTGCAGCCAGCAGGGAAGTGAAATACGTCTTTGCTATCTCTATCATTACAAATACTTATGATTGATGATAATAACTATGTTAAAATGGATAATAAACGGCCATACACAAAGAATTTCAAGGCTAATAATGAGGTATAATTATGATAGTAGATGCATTACGTGTATTTGCAACCGTTGCTGAGCAGCGCCATTTCTCCCGTGCCGGAGAGCTGTTGAACCTCTCCCAGCCCGGTGTGAGTCTGCATATCCGCAACCTGGAAAATGAACTGGGAACCAAGCTGCTTCACCGTTCCCCGAAGGAAGTCCGGCTGACAGAAGCGGGAGCTATCCTCTATAAACATGTGAAGCAGATCCTCTCGCATTATGAAGAAGCGGGCAGGGAAATCCAACTGCTGCGCGATGAGGTCACGGGGAGTATTCATATCGGGGCCAGCTTTACGATTGGAGAGTACATCCTGCCTGGCAGAATTGCCGAGTTCGCCAATCAATACCCGCAGGTGAATCTGCAGGTCACCATTCACAATACCGAGGAGATCATAGCTGCCATTAAGTCGAACACCCTTGACATCGGGTTCATTGAAGGCGAAACGTCTGACCATGAGCTGTCCGTGATTCCCTATATGAAGGATGAAATGATCATTGTAGCTCCGTGTAGCCATCCCCTCTCGGCTGCAAATGCCGTAGATAAAGACATGCTCCAGAATCAGGTATGGGTGCTGAGGGAGCCTGGCTCCGGCACCCGTGCCTTCAGCGATCATTTTCTGCAGCATGCCCAAATCTCCCATAAACGGTCTTATGTATTCAACAGCAGCCAGGGGATTAAGGAAGCCGTCTCGGCTGGATTAGGAATCGCCATGCTCTCGAGATGGATCGTGCGCAAAGAGCTCGCCCGGGGTGAAATCAGCGAGCTGCGAATCAGGCATCAGCTGCTGGAGAGAAATTTCTCAATCATCAGCCGCAAGGAAAACGCTGCTACCATGGCCATAACCGTCTTTATCGAGAAGCTGCTTGCACCGGTTAATCCAGACCGTAAACCGCCAGTCTAATTCTCATAGACAACATTTTTACAGGATAGCAAAAAACCTGAACCCTTGTTCGAGGGTCCAGGCCATTAAGGCATACATAAACTTAAGACTCAACCAGTACTCCATCCTCCAGATGCAGCACGCGGTCACACCATTCCAGCATCCGTTCATCGTGGGTTACCATGACTGCCGCTTTCCCCTCACTCTTCACTTCGTCGGCAATCATCCGCACCACTTCCTTGCCCCGCTCATAATCAAGGCTTGCAGTAGGCTCATCTGCGAACAGAATCGCCGGCTTGTTCATCCACGCTCTGGCAATCGCCACCCGCTGCTTCTCTCCGCCGGACAGCTGCTCGGGATAGTGGTTGCGGCGCTCCCAAATGCCTAACCGTTTGAGTAAATACGCAGCCCGCACTTTGGCTTCTTTGGTGCTGAGCTTCGCCAACTTGGCTACATAGAGCAGCTGTTCCTCAACCTTTAAATAAGGCAACAGCTGTGCGCTTTGAAACATAAAGCCGATTTTTTGCAGACGCAGTTCGGTTAGTTCGCTCTTTGCCTTATTGCCCAGCGGCTCTCCGTCAATAAGGATCTCCCCGCTTGTTGGTGTCAGTAGAGCTCCAGCGGCCGAGAGGAAGGTGCTTTTTCCTGAGCCCGAAGGACCCAGAACAGCTACAAATTCGCCGGCATTGACCGTCAGATCAAGGTTCTTCAAGACCGACATCGTGCTGTCCCCGTCTCCATAGGTTTTGGTCACTTGCTTCATGATTAATTTGGCACTCATGCTCCAGCCCTCCCTATCGCTTCCAATGCATCTACCTTAGCAACACTTGCTACAGAAATAAGTGATCCCAGCAGAGACATACCTATAAACAACACGCTGGTTAAAATAATCGTCGAGCTCTCCAACTGAAACGGCATCGAATCCGGCAGCCCCTTATTCATACCAAAGGTCAGCAGCAGGCTTATTACCAGACTGGCTACGGACAGTATCATTACCTGCCCTACCACACTCCAGGCGAGATAGGACATTTTGGTGCCCATGGCCTTCAGGATACCGAACTGGCTCGTCTTCTGAATTGTGATTACATAGAAGAATACTGCCAGTACAACGCCTGCGATGACAAACAGGAACACAATCATCATCATCAGGGAATTCTGCTCCGCCGAATATCCGGGTACACTGGAGATCGCCTGTTTTTGCGTGATGACCTCCACATTATCCAGTTTGGCAGTAATTTCATCAGCTTGTGCAGAAGATGCGCTGAGCGCTACCACATTGTAAGGCACTGACTGTGAATCAGCCTTCTCCTGCCGTGCCCCTTGTTTCATTTCCTGCCAGTCCAGATTATTGATATAGACAACCGGGGTATGACTGTAAGAACTATCGTCCACAATTCCGGATACTTTCCAGGACATCCCTGAAGCCTGATCAACGATGGTGCTTCCCAGCGTAATTCCCGACTGTGCAAGCTGGGAGTCCACAACTGCGCTGCCCCCGGCTTCATTCGATATCCCGGTTCCCTGCACCACCTTAGGAGCAAGCATACCATTCATATCTACGGCAAAAAAAGTAATGTCCGCCTTCGCATCCCCATTGTCCAATGTTACCGTGCTCGTCTGGACCGCAAGCGGTGTTGCTTTATCTTCGCCCACAATTGAACGTGCCGCAATCAGCTCGGCATCACTTAATTGAGAACGTCTGAAGGCATGATCGGCGTCACCCTGGACGACAAAATAGTTAGCCGGCATATTCTCCACCGCTGAAATATTGGCATAGGCAAGTCCTCTGGCCAGCCCGGTAACGAACAAGACGAGAAAGGAAACCAGCAGCATGATGACCATGATAAGGCTGTAACGTGCTTTGGAATGCCTCATTTCCCTTAATGCTAAAAACATAAAACCACTCCCTCTGCTCTGTATAAACACAGTGTAGAGGATGAAAATGAACGGAGTATGAATAAACAATTACAGAAGCGGCAGATTCACAGTGAAGGTGGTGCCTATACCGACCGTGCTTGATGCTTCAATGGTACCGCCGTGCGTTTCGATTATTTTCTTCGCGATAGACAGTCCCAGCCCGCTGCTGTTGCTGTCACGGGTACGCGCCTTGTCCACTTTGTAGAAGCGGTCGAAGATCATCGGCAGCTCTGCGGCTGATATTCCTTCCCCGGTATCCGCCACTGTAACTTTGCAGCTGCCCCCGGTGGCTTCCGCGGATAGGGTGATGGTTCCACCTGAGGGTGTATATTTAATCGCGTTGGACAGCAGGTTCATCCACACCTGATAGAGCAGATTCGTATCCCCCTGAAGTATTATATCCTCCACATGCAGACGAACCGCCAGGTCCTTCTCCGTAAGTCTCCACTCCATAATCTGCACGACCTGGCGCAGCTGCGCACGAAGTTCGAAGCTCTTCTTCTGCAGCGCATTCTCGTCATAATCCAGAGAGGACAGGGTGAGCAGCTGTTTGCTGAGCATCGAGAGGCGGCGGCTCTCTCCGTCAATAATGGAGAGGTACTCCAGTCTCTGGTTCTCCGGCAGTGCAGAATCTTTAAGCGCATGGGCAAAGCCCTGGATGGAGGTCAATGGCGATTCGATCTCATGCGAGACATTGGCGACAAACTCCTGACGCGCCCGGTTCGTCCGCTCCAGCTCCTGGCTCATGATCATAAAATGGGAGGCCAGCTGGCCGATTTCATCCCGCCGCCGGGTATTGAGCCGGATGTCGTACCTTCCTTTGGAAATCCTTTTCGTAGCGGCGGTCAGCCTCGTAATCGGTTTAACCACATGCAGCACGGTAACGAGGACAAACCACAGGCTGAACAGAATACTTACCCCAAGCAACACGGCAAAAAAGATCCGCAGCTCCCCAAACTGCACCTCGGCATCCGGACGCATAAACAAGGCATAGGTCTGACCGTTGATATGCACCGGCACTCCTATCGAGTTGCTGAGCTGATTATCAAAAAAACCGGTCACAAACGCCTGGCTCGGAAACTCCGCCACTCCATGGTAGACCTCTCCGGCAAGCACGTTTTGCAGCACATCCTCGCCCAGATCATTTTTGCGGAATGGCAAGCCATAAAACTTCTCGTCGCCCTGACCATTGGACAAGTATAATTTATACCCCAGGGATGCCGTACTTAGCAGATATTCTCCCACCGCATCGGGATGGTCCTGGACAAACTGCTGCAGACCTATCGCCATTTTCGTGAGTTTGGCATCGTTCTGCGGTTTGATCTTGACCTGATAATAGAAATTGGATGCGAAAAATCCCATAAAACTGCTTATCAATATAATTGAGCAAAACAGCACACTCATCCGTACATAAAGCGACTTCATGCGTTCACCATCTCCACTTTATAACCGATTCCGCGCACCGTGCGGATCACAAAATCCTCTTGATAGTCAGCAAACCGCTGGCGCAGACGTTTGATATGCACATCCACCGTCCGTTCGTCGCCCTCGTAATCCGCTCCCCACACCAGCTCAATCAGTTCGCTGCGCGAGAACAGACGCCCCGGATACTGCGCTAGCTGCGCCAGCAGCTCAAATTCCTTCACCGGCAGCAGCAGCACATCGTTCCCGTTACTGATTTCATAATTTTTGCGGTCGATCACGAGCGAGTTGAGACGGATCTTGTCATCGGAGGCTATCGAATAGCGGCGGAACAGCGCTTTGATGCGGAATAGCAGCTCCTCTGGCTCAAACGGCTTGGTCACATAATCATCTGTCCCCCGCAAATAGCCCTGTTCTTTATCGCTGAGCTGCTGCCGCGCCGTCAGGAGAATAATCGGAATGTCGTACGTTTCGCGTATGTATTGGCACAGCTCCAGCCCGTCCATCTGCGGCATCATTACATCCACGACGGCAAGATCCACCGTGCTCTCCTTCATCAGCCCTACCGCTTCCCGGCCATCACCTGCTTCAACGACCAGATACCCTTCCCGGGTCAATACATGCCGCAGCAGTGTACGGATATTTAGATCATCATCGGCAACCAATATCTTTTTCATCTGAACACCTCTCCCATATCCCTTCTTAGCTGTCACCATAGTAGCAACATTGCTCCGTTAAGACAACCGGGAGTCCGGCAAGCAGGCTTTCATTATGTTCTAAATTACTGAAAATCGTCACACCGCATGTTAATATTAAGGCACTATTAAGACTTTAGGGGCTACATGAATATTTAGCTTGATCATAAGAGGAGGGCTTTTCTTGCATCCAATAACAGCAATGGAAATCACAGCCTCAATTATTTTTGTCATCGTTATTTTTGTTATAGCAGTGCTTTTACCAGATGAGATTAGGAAGATCAGTTTAATTACAGCAGGTTCGATAACTATACTTTTGCTTGTGTTTTTTGCAGTTCGTCCCTATTGGCTTGATTATCAAGTATCAGAAAAGACAGAACAACTTAACCAATATTTGGAGGAAAAGTACCCTAGTGAGGAGTGGGAAATTAGCCGGCAAGCAGGAAGACAATACAACCCTTATCACCTGGAGGTTCGCTTCAGCAACGAAAAAGACTGGATATATATCTATTCCGTAGTAGATGCGGACAGTATCCACCAGAGTGTATGGGGAGTTCCAGGAGCCATGTCTCCCAGTGACGGGAAGCATTATGAAATGTATCCATTGGAAAAATAATATATATAAGTTGAATTTTAGATTTAACGATCCGGCATTGAACGCAACTGCGGTGAATGTTTGGACTTCCGGCCGCTGTTGTCTACAGATTTCTTGATTTATACCGCTATTTGCGGTTGAAATCCGTAGACAAAGGCGGACGCTATCGCTCCTACAGTTCCAAACTTCCCCTCCGCTGCTTTTGCCTCTAGGTAGTTCTTTAGTTCAACTGATATAGACTAAACAAAAGGCACTATACTTTCCTTCAGCGAAGTGATGCTTCGCCCCATTAATTGCTCCAGGTCATTCGAAGTAGAGACCGTATCAATCTTCTTCAAAAAAGAATAAATCCAGTGCTGAACGCTGGCATCCTCCCGATGTGTTACCGGCTTGCCTGTCAGCGATGTCAGCGCTGCTGCGAGATCACTGAAGCTCCACGTATGTGGTGCAGCCAGCTCATAAATCCGATTGCTGTGCCCGGAGCCGGCAAGAACAGCGGCTGTAGCCAGGGCCAAATCTTCACGTGAAACGGAGTTGAACAGAAAGTCCCCCGGAGGTGTAATCAACTCACCGCTGCGGATGGCTTCTTTTAATCCAAGCACATTCACGAAATCAATATATAATGCGTTGCGGAGAAAGGTGTACTCTAGCCCGGAATCCAGAATCACCCGCTCTGTAAGCGTATGGACATTGCCGGAAGCAACATTAATCCGTTGTTGCGGGAAGGCAAAGCCCGTATAGAGGATATGCGAAACGCCTGCTTTGACTGCTGCTTCAATAACCCGTTTGTGCTGGGCAAGGCGAATGCCGTCATCAGTGTGTGAGCTTGAAATTAGCAGCAGTTGGGATATATCATGGAATGCAGCTTCCAGCCCTTCCGGGACATCATAATCGGCATAACGTATTTCTATTCCTTGATGCTGTAGTTCTATAGCTTTGTCCGGATGGCGGGCACCTGCAACAATCTGCTCCTGTGGCATTTTTTGCAGCAGATTATCAATAATCAGGCGTCCTAATTGGCCAGTTGCTCCCGTAATCATAGTCTTCATCGGTTTGCACCCTCTCTTTGGTTCATGGAATTTAGTTAAGCTATTAACTATATGAGCAAAAAAAATGTTACGTATCTCTACTATCAGATTAAATGTTAAGATGAGAGTTTCATCGGTGCTTTATACCTCCAAATTTATATAGAGCGGTTCAGTTTGTGCAGCAATGACATCAACTCCAGCAGTTCCTCTTCATCCAGCCGCTTCATGACTTCGGCAACCGCCTGACGGTTCTCCGGAAGATGCTCTTTCAGCAGTGCGCGTCCGCTACCTGTGATCGAAATGACCGATTTCCGGCCGTCCGTAGCATGGCTTGCCCGGCTGATCAATCCGTCCTTCTCCAGCGGCAAAAGCAGCAGGCTGATATTGGCTTTGGTCACGCCGATTTTCTCGGCAAGCACCGAAGGCAGCATAGTTCCGCCGTGTCTGGCGATTTCCACCAGAATGCGGATACGCGCTCCGTTCAGACCCTGATTCTGCCAGTATTTCTCGGATACCGCTACGACATTCGCAGTTGCCTCAACCAATGTGAAGAATGCCTCCGTATATAGCGGCGGCTCCATTACATATTTTTGTAGATCGTCCATAAATTCCGCTCAGCTCCAGGTAGTTAATGACTTAACTACTTCAATGTATGTGAATCTACCGCTTCTGTCAATCCTATAAGAGTTCTAATAACTACTGATTCCGATAACTATTTTGATTTTGCTTCTGCTCTTCCTTGCTTTTTTGCAGCCTTCTTTAAGATCAGCAACGAATACAGTCTTCCCTATCCATATCCTCAGGTACAGCGAATGGAAATGGATCGGCCGGATAATCCCCTGCTGCTCCATCTCCGTTCCATCCTCAAATTCTGTTTCCGTTCTGACTATCCACCGGTTGCCGATTCCAAATTCTATGTATTTCAAGACTAACACTCCTTGGACATGATTAACCCCCGCAGCTACTCTAATGAAGCCGCAGGGGTTCTATTTTGGGATTGGTCGTGACTACATGTAATTCTCAAGTTCAATCTATATAATGTGTAATATTAAATTCATCTACAGCTTAAATGAGCACTGTCTGTGAAGACAGCGGTTCCTCACTGTACTGTTTGCTGCCCTCCAGCAAAACTTCCAGCTTGATCAGCTCGGAGCGGCTGGCCAGACGGATCGGCGGCCCCCAGGTACCATAGCCGGAGGAGACGATTACATGCATTTTCTCCTTAAGCAGATAGCCCCAATCCAGCTCAAAGAGGCGTTTGGTGATCCAGTGATTCGGCGCAATCTGTCCGCGGTGTGTATGTCCGGATAACAGGATATCCACCCCTGCCTTTGCTGCAAGGTCAAAACCGGTAGGCTGATGGTCCATCATGATTACAGGACGGGAGAGATCCAGACCTTCCAGCAACGAAGAGACACTAAGTCTACCGCCAGCCTCCATAGCTTCCGCGGTTTTATCTTTCCGGCCGACAATATAGACGCCTGCAGTTTCCACCACTTCGTCCTGCAGAACTTTGATACCGATGCTATCCATCAGCTCAGTATACTCTTTGATCGAGCCGCCGTAATATTCATGATTTCCCAGAACGGCATATACGCCATGACGGGCTTTAAGCAGCTTTAACTGTTCACTCATTCCATTGCGGATAAACGGCTCGATGCTGTCATCCAGCACATCCCCGGCCAGCAGGATGACATCCGGCTTCATGTTGTTGATCTCGGTGACCATTTTGCGCAAATGACGGTTGCCTACAATATTCCCCAGATGCAAATCCGAAGCAACGGCTACCGTAAGGGGTGCGCTTGTTCCAATGGATTTATCAATTTTGATCGGATGAGTGCGTACAATAGTGCTCCAGGCATTCCGTGAGCCCCAGATGAGGAAGATGGCCAGCAACAGAACCAGCGTCGCTCCTGCTTCATAAGTAAATGCCGAACGGTTAACCCCCATAAGTCCCAGCACCCAATAGAGCAGATCAGTTAACGGCAGCACAATTACCGCAAACTCCATGCAGGCCAAATAATAGGACCCGATCACTTTGAAGAATCTGGCCGCCGGTTTCACAGC
The DNA here is from genome assembly GCF_051594305.1 of Paenibacillus sp. IHBB 3054. Taxonomy (NCBI): domain Bacteria; kingdom Bacillati; phylum Bacillota; class Bacilli; order Caryophanales; family Paenibacillaceae; genus Paenibacillus; species Paenibacillus sp. IHBB 3054. The sequence goes on from NZ_JBOFBG010000004.1 coordinate 281,118, forward strand.
CTTTGGCCAGGGGACCATTCCGATCATATAGGCAAAAGCAATAACCATAAACACCGTCCAGTAGGCACCTGCCGAAATACCCGGCAGCCAATTCTCCAGCAGTACCCAGAGATGAAAGCCGATGTAGAAATTAACCAATCCCAATACAAGCAGCACTCCAGCTCCGGAAAATAGCATGCGCAGTATTTTCATTCAACCACTCCTTTAGCGTACAGCTCATATCTATACGTTCTACCTCAAATCATATCATAAAGTATTAGCCGAGTATAAACTGTGCCGGAGCATTGTAATAAATGAGAGGGTCTACCTCCTAACAGTCAAGCAACATAAAAAAGAAAATGCCCTGCGGCATCTTCATGATCTATCTATGTAAGTTAAACAGCCTTATTGCCCTTGGCAGCAATACAATCACCGATCAGCCTGTCACATTTGTGGATATGGTTGATCAACCAGTCCGTCAAGGTGCGGTTCAGTTTGATTGTGGACAGTACGGATACGCCTTTGGTCTTAATGCTTTCTTCCAGTTCAAGCACGGTCTGCACGAATTCGGCATGAGTCTTCTGGTGCTCGGCAAGCTCAGGGAAATCAATCTCTGACATTAACTGCTCTTCATTGCCAAAATGCTCAAGGGTATAGTCTTTAAGGAATTTCAGTGTTTCTTCAATCTTTTCTTTGCCTTTCTGGTTCGTGCAAGCATCAAAAAATTCATTAAGCTTCACAAGCAGCTGTCTGTGCTGGCAATCAATCTTCTCCACGCCGATATCATACGAATCCTTCCATTCAATCATGTACTCACTCACCTTATCCTTTACCACAATTTGCATATTTAGAGACATATCTAATTCTCTACAGAGAATGTTTGGACTTCCGGCCGCTGTTAGGTTTGGATTTCCTGAATTTAACCGCGAATCGCGGTAGAAATTCAAACCTAAAGGCGGACGCTATCGCTCCTACAGTTCCAAAATTCCCCTCCGCACTTTTCCCTAAATGTATATAAGTTCATTCTATATAGCCTAAAGGCTGCGCATCAGAAGTTATTGCAATTTCTCACCATATGATCAATACTTATCTCAGCATTTACACATCATAAAATTTACAGAGGACAGAGGTGCATGAAATGTTCAGCAAGAAAGCGCCAAAGCAACGTATATTTGTTCCGAAATCATCAGGAATCGGCTGGGGGTTAAATCCCAATCACCCGCTGTCCTGGATGGCAACTTTTGGTCTCCTTGTACTGGTAATCTATTTAACGATTAAATAGTAGAGCGAGTAAACTCTTCGCGAAGATTCGTCAGGATTTCCCCCAGCCAGTTGGTGCCGCGCCAGGTAGTTTTTCTGCGTATCCTCGGATCCTCTTCCGTTAAACCCACACCCCAGATCCGGTCCGTCGGACTTGCCTCTACCAGCGTTGTGCCTTTAGTATCCAGCAGCGCTTGCAGCAGGTCCTCGTTCTGAATAAACTTCTCCCAGTTTCCTTGATAGACAATCTCTTTGCAGTGTTGTTCCCAAATGGTTTTGTCGAAACCTCTCACCTGACGCCCCAATGCCTTCTGTTCTCTGGGAGTTGTGGCCCGCAAGATTCTCAATCCCAGCTCTCCATCCTTAAACAATTGTGCCTTACTGTACATCATATACTGCTCAGTGCTATTAAAGTGAAGCTCTCCCACCGTGAAACGGCAGGGATACCATTGTGAGAATGGTGAGCCGCTGCGGTAAAAATAGGTGAATTTCTCCATCTTGCTCTCTCCTCATATCATTGATTGGAACCCCGGTTCATGTTATATCGGTACAGCTTAGAGGGCCGGTGTCCGGCATCCCTGGTGAAATCCTCAGTTTCCATCACACGGTCAGCAATCTTCCGGCGGAAGGCGGCGGCCAGCAGCTCTTTGCCCAGAATGATTTCATAGACACGCTGAAGCTCCGACAAAGTGAACAGGGGCGGCATCAGATTAAAAATAATATCCGTATATTCAACCTTGCCGCGCAGGCGTTCGATCGCATATTGAACCATCATCAAATGATCAAAAGCGAAGCCTTCACTCTCCACGATCTCACGCTGGATCTTGCTGACATGGCCTTGAACAGATTCGGTAATTTTGACCACTCCTGATAAAGTCACCTTATCACTTTGCAGAGTGATCTTGATGAATTGGTCCTGCTCATATCCTTGCTCCAGCTCTCTCCGGCTTGCTTCGAGGATCTCATGTGATACCTCGAACCAGGCAGCATCCGCAGCATCATCCCCTGCCTGCACATTCAGCGCGGTACGATCAACCAAAGCCATATAGGAACAGCTGATGACCCGCATCCGCGGATCGCGCTGCACCTCTCCCCAGGTATACAGCTGTTCCATATAGATATTGTCTATATTCGTTTCTGTGAACAATTCCCGGCGTGCCGCTTCATCCAGGCTTTCATGTACACCGACAAAACCGCCAGGCAACGCCCATTGTCCCAAATAAGGATGTTCGCCCCGTTGAATCAGCAGCAGCTGCAGTGATTTCTCGGAAAGCTTCCGGTAATTATCCTGTTCCCGTTCCATCACGGTAAAAATCAGCATGTCGACCGTCACGGATGGACGTTCATACATTCCAGCATCATATGTTTTTAGGAATTGTTCCTCGGTTATACCGTTGCGGTCAGTGACCGGTTGTTTTGACATAGCCAAACTCCTTTGCAGCTGCGGATTTAATTATTATCTTTTTGTTAATATCATAATGATATTATATACATATCCAAGAGGTATAAGTCAAGCATTAGAGTATTCATGCAGAAAATTGCAATGCGCTACAATGAGGGTTCTGCCCGTAGGTTATATTGCAAAAAAAGCCTGACTGCTCCGGCTTTCGCCGTGCATATCAGACTTTGGTATCGATTCTATATTTACAGCGGCTCTATATGTACAAGCACATTGGAAACCTGGTGGCGGTCCTTCAATTGGTCTTCAATTTCTTCCGTAATATCATGACTCTGCACCACGTTCAGCTTCGAGTTCACCAGCACGGTTGTATCCACCAGCACATTGTTGCCATGAATGCGTGCTTTAATATCTTTTATCGATTCTACGCCATCGATTTGGGCAACGGTTTGCTTCATCAGCTCCAGTTCGCTTGCATCAAAGCCGTCCGTTAAATCATGGCTAGCCTTGCGGAAAATATCCCAGGCTGTCTTGCAGATCAGAAGCCCAACAATCGTCGCTGTCAGCGGATCCAGCCAGGGAATTCCAAACTGTGAACCGATAATCCCTATAAAAGCACCTATGCTTACGAGCGCATCCGAACGGTTATCCTGAGCTACCGCCTGCATGGCATTGCTTTTGAGTTCACGGGCAAGCTTGATATTGTACGCGTAAACGGCCAGCATTACCAACGCACAACCCGCAGCCGTCCAGGCAGCGATAAGATCTGGCGTCTCCAGCACCGGTTGGACAAATTTGTTGAAACCCTGATACAGAACCTGCAACCCTACGGCAATCATAATGAAAGAAGCAATCAATGCGGCCACCGTCTCCGCTCTGAAATGCCCGTAGCTGTGATTGGAATCAGGAGGTCTCCGGGAAATCTTAAGACCTGTCAGGATGGCGAGAGACGCAATGATGTCCGTACTATTGTTCAATCCGTCTGCAAGCAGAGCTTGGGAACCCGAGACACTTGCGATGAACAATTTGACGGCGGATAAAAGAATGTAGGCAAATAAACTGAGCCAGGCCCCTTTTTCACTTTGTTTAATGTCGCTGTAGTTTTCCAAAAAAAAGAACCTCCAAACAATAGTATTGTTCTATACTACACGCTGACATCCGGGTGGGTCTAGAGAAACAGTGTTGCCGGGCGGCGCATTAGTTAACCCTGCCAAATAGAGTTGGGAAGCAGGAAGTGTTTTGCAATACGCAACATTGTTTGCCCTAGTTCAACATCAGACAGTGATTGGTGTCGGGAACCGGAATTATTCTCTTATACAGAAAGGCTTTGCGGGCTCTCACCCTTCACACGGTAAACACAAAAAAGGACCTGTCCTATAAGACAGATCCCTTTTCTGCTAAACTATGGTAGAGCGGCTGCTCATACATTAAGCATTTATTCTGCCGGCGGAGTAAATGAGCGCGCCGCAAACTCGGCGTCCAGCATGTAGAAAGCGTTGCTATCGGATTCAATCCGTTTTAGCTTGGCGATAATATTGCTGAACAGCGCCTCTTCCTCAACCTGCTCATCAATGAACCACTTGAGGAAGTAGATGGTCGCGTGCTCACGTGCATCCAGCGCCAGGTCGGCCAGATGGTAGAATTTCCGCGTATTCTGCTGTTCATGGGCATAGGCATGTTCAAAGGCATCCAGCATGGATGTATATTCGTTCTTCGGCTCCGGTAAGGCAGCGAGCGTAGCGCGATAGTCGCGGTCATTAAGGAATTTGTAAATTTTCATAGCATGAAACCGTTCTTCTTCGGCCTGTACCAGAAAAAAGTTGGCGAAACCGTCCAGACTTTCACCTGAACAATAAGCAGCCATCGCCAGGTAAACGTGAGCAGAATAAAATTCAAAATTCATCTGCTCATTCAATGTATTCATTAATTCTTCCTTCATGGGTCCCTCACCTCGTCCTTTAGAGTAATTTGCTTGAAACAAGCCTTATGTAAAGTCTCCTCCATCTTATCATCCATGCCAGTGAATCGGCAAACGAAAGGAAGAATATTTGCAAATGAAAATGATTGGGCTGAAATACCGGCACTTCACCCCGCGAGACTGGAGCAGACTCTTTCCTGTGACTGCCGTACTTACCGGCTTGCTTGCCATCAGCGGATGTGCAGGAAACACCAATGTGCAGACAGGAAATATTTCTCCTACGGACTACATAACCGCATCACCTTCCGCAACAGCGGCTGCAGCAGCGACAGCAACAGCGACACCCATGCAGTCAGCGGCCAGCGGCAGCGATATAATTGAGAGCAAATTGGCAAACATGACGCTGGAGGAGAAAATCGGGCAAATGCTCCTGGTCGGCATTGACGGCACCAAGCTAGATACCCAGGCAAAAAGGATGATTGCCGAAGACAAGATCGGCGGAATTATCTTGTATAAAGATAATATCAGCAACCTGAAGGGTATGGTCAGCCTGATCAATGACCTGAAGAAGAGCAACGCGGAGAATCCGGTTCCGCTGTTCATGAGCGTAGATCAGGAGGGCGGCAAGGTCAGCCGCATGCCTGATGAATATGCCGCAATTCCGTCGAACGGGAGCGTTGGCGCAGCCAACAATTCTGGTGCTGCCGGAACGATGGGCAAGCTGCTCGCCAGAGAGCTGCTGTCAGCCGGGTTTAATATGGATTTTGCCCCTGTGCTGGATATAAACAGCAATCCCGATAATCCTGTAATCGGCGACCGTTCCTTTGGAAACACTGCGGACCTCGTCAGCAGATTAGGAATCGCTGAGATGAAAGGAATCGCCGGTGAAGGCGTTGTGCCGGTTGTTAAACATTTCCCCGGTCACGGCGACACATCCGTCGACTCCCATCTGGAACTGCCGGTCGTGAACAAAACTGCTGCCCAACTGGCCAAACTGGAATGGCAGCCGTTCGAGGCGGCCATTCAGGAGAATGCGGATGCGGTAATGGTTGCGCACATTCTTTTTCCGGAGCTTGATTCTGATAAGCCTGCTTCTTTGTCCAGGGCCATTATCGGAAAGCTGCTGCGTGAAGAGATGGGCTTTCAGGGAGTGGTCATTACCGATGACCTCACAATGGGTGCCATCACCGAGCACTACACGCTGGCTGCCGCAGCTGTCGATACCGTACAGGCGGGCAGTGATATCCTTCTTGTCGCCCATGAATACGGGAATGAGCAAGCGGTTCGGAAAGCGCTGCTGGCCAGTGTCCAAAGCGGCACCATCAAGGAGTCACGAATTGATGAGAGTGTCTACCGCATTCTTGCACTGAAGGACAAATACCGCCTGACCGACCAGCCGACAGCCGTGCCCGATCTGACGAAGCTGAACCAGGATATCACAAGCTGGCGAAGTTCGCTTAACAAGTAACAAAGAGGCTGTTGAGACTCTCTCAACAGCCTTCGACAAGCTAAACGGGCAACCTGTTGTTATATCAACAGACTGCCCGTTATTTTAACTACTGAATAACTACTTTATCCCCTGGCTTTAGTCCAGAGAGAACTTCTGTCTTGTCCGTAGTTTCCATTCCGACCTTGATTTCCTGCCGTACATATTGCTCATTTCCTTTATCCAGCATTACATACGCCAGATCACCTTCATGCATAACAGCGATGCTGGAGACTACTGTGGCTTTCTCTTTACGCAACGTCTCAATTTCGCCGCTAAGACTGAGGCCGCCGATTAAATGCTCATCCGGCTGGAGAGAAATAACCACCTCAAATTGCGGCACCTGACTTGCTGCCGAGTTCTGTCCGCTGGTTGTAGTGGCGAATTTCGATACCTCGGTCACTTCACCCTTAAGCGTAAGATTTTTCATTGCAGTCATCTTGACCTGAACCTTCATGCCCTTTTTGATGCGGAAGATGTCCTGTTCCCCGACCTGTGCAATAAATTCAAGCTTGCTCAGATCAACAATCTTACCGATGTACTGATTGTCCGTCACCATCTGCGGCCGTTCTTTGCTGCTGTCATACAGGAAAATGCCAGTTGCAGGCGCATGATAGATCGCCGTTTTGAGCTTATTCCTTTTGTCCGCCAGCTCCCGCTCTTGAATACCTGCGTTGACCTTATTCAATTCCTCATTCATGCGTGCCGTTTCCTGGGCCGCCAGCGCTTTGAGCCGCTCCGCTTCAGTTCCGATTGGAGCTGCAGTTTCCGCGTCCTGTTGGCTGACGAATGAATTCAGTTCCCCCTCCAGCTGCGCTTTGCGAATGGCAGCCTCTGTGGTGGCAATTTCGTTTTGCAATGTGCTTTGGTCCAGAGTGAACAGCACATCCCCCTTTTTCACCTGGCCGGCGTTCTCCACCTTCCACGCTGTAACCTTTGAAGCGTAAGGAGCATAGACCAGAGTCTCCTCTTGATACTGTGATTTCCCCTTCACCTGAACAGAACTCGTTATGGTCTCCTGAGTAACCGGAAAGCTGATTGCTTGCGTAGTCTCCATCACCATCTGGGGTTCTTCTTTTTTGATCACTTTGGTGAACAGCAGATATCCCCCAATACCCACGATGGCCGCAATAATGAGCCACTTCAGGCTCTTTTTAATTATCCTCTTCATTGTTCGGCGTCCTTTCAATTTAAAAATAGCTAGTCCCGCTTAATAGCAGTAAGCGCATCTGTTCTTGAAGCGCTGATCGCCGGATAGATCCCCGACAGCACACCTGTCATAATCGCAAATACAAGCCCGATGGGAAGGTTCGTTTCCGGAATAAAGAAATGTATACCATCACCAGCTGTACCCACAAGCTTGTTGAGACCATTTACAATCAGGTAGGAAAAGAGAACGCCCAATAATCCGCCCAAAAGCCCCAGCAGTGCAGCTTCCGTAATGAACATATTGCGGATTTGCCTCATATTTGCACCCAGCACCTTCATAATTCCGATCTGCCGTCTGCGTTGATGGGTGGACATGGTCATGGCAACAATAATGGAAATGGAAGCAATGACTAGAATAAAAACACCTATTCCAAGCGCTGCCATTTTGATTGTATCAAATTGCTCTTTAAGCATATCCATCTGATACAGATTGTTGCTGGTCGTTAAAGACAGCTTCTGAATCATTTGTTCTACCTGCTTAATGTTGTCAACGTCGTCCACCTTAACCGTCACTGAGTTGTAGCTTCCTTCCTCAGGCACATTAATGACCGACATATTGTCAAAAGCAAGCTCTTTCCCGAGTTGAACCGCAGTATCCTGAGAGATATACATAATCTTGTCATAGGAAGCACGTTCATCGCTAGTCCCCGTCGGATTAGCCAGGATGCCCCCTACTTGCAGCGGTGAGCTGAGCTTGATGGCTCCTGACGCGCTGCTATAGTCCTGCGCCTGTATCTGTAGCTGCTGCCTATACATTTCTGAAGGGAGCAGGGTCATACTGGTGTATTGAGCATTTAATTCCTGGTTAAAAGGATCTGCCGAAAGACGCTCATAAAGCTTCGTACGGGTTTCATTGTCAATCAGGCCAAGTGTTGCCCCATAATTCAGCACAGTCATACCCGGGAGATTTGAGCCTCCTCCCTGTTTGAAGGTATGGCCGTACTTATTCAGCATCTCTAAGTCTGTTGCAATGACTCTGGCATCGCCTATTTTGTTGTCGACCGTGACAATCTGCATGTAGCCGACATCTTGAAACGGCGCGGCTGCGACTACATGATCCAGACCGCGGATAATCTCAAGCTTCTGCTCCGTCAGCTTACCTGGATTCAGGTTCTCGTTTGTTTCGGCAGGAGCCTTACTGCTGTCTCCGCCGCCACGCGAGGGGATACCGCCGCCTGGAGAGACCATAATTTCATCCATTTTAAAACTGCGATTGACCTCATCGGTCATATAGTTCTGTGCGGATTGTCCAACACTAAGCGCAACAATGATTGCTGCACAACCGATGGAAAGTCCGGTCATACACAGTCCGGTAACCACCTTGCGCCGTTTGACCTGATCCCAGGCCATACGGGTTATATCTCTGATCTTCACTGCGTCTCCTCCTCTTGAGGTTCCGCTTCTGCCGCCTTTTGCTCTTCGGTAATTAAATAACCGTCCCGCAGGGAAAAGATGCGCTGCATTTGCTCTGCTACCTCATGTTCATGCGTGACAACAATAAAAGTAGTGTTCATCGTCCGGTTGAGCTTGAGCAGGATGTCGATGATTTCTTCCTCAGTCTTGGAGTCCAGGTTCCCTGTCGGCTCATCCGCGAAGATGACCGATGGCTCTGTAATCAGCGAGCGGGCAATACTAACCCGCTGCTGCTGGCCGCCAGACAGCTGGGAAGGAAATAAATCAGCTTTGTCCGGAATGCCGACCTGCTCCAGCAGCGCAAGCGCCTTTTGCTTACGGATGGATGGCGAGACGGACTGGAACACAAGCGGCAGCTCCACATTCTCGCGCACGGTAAGACTGGTGATCAGCTCATAGGCCTGAAAGATAAATCCGATATGCTTGCGGCGAAACACGGAAAGCTTGTTTTCTCCCATCTTAACAATATCATGGTCCGCAATGAAGATATGGCCTTCAGTCGGCTTCATCAGGCCGGCCATCAGGTTTAGCATTGTAGATTTCCCGGAGCCGGAACTGCCCAGCAGGGCAACCATTTCACCCTGCTTTACATTGAAGCTGATATCGTGAAGCACGGGGGTCCATTCGTTGCCGGTCTTAAAAGAGTGCTTGATATTTTCTACTCGCAACATAGAAGCTGCTCCTTCTTCCATTGTCATTTAGCGTTGGTATCTTTCTCAGTTATCAGCTGGCGGTCGATGAACAGGTTGAAAACCTGGCCCCCAAGCTCCTGCCGTTCGCCTTGGAATTCATCAAATAAAGTTAATTTGTAAGTGCCGCTCTTGAGCTTCATGTACAGATTTTTGCTGAAGGACATCGAGAAGGTATTACTCTTGCCTTCTGTCAGATCTGTACCTATAGTCAGCACTTTATCCTGTGTTACGCCAAAGGGATCCGTCATTCTAAGCACAAGCTTATGTTCCAAATCGCCACTGTCGATGCTGTTGTCCCGGGTCAGATCATAGGTCATTACGATGTTAATGGTGTCGTTTAGTTCTAAAAGTCTGCCTTCTGAGTTGATGACCGATAAATTATAGGGGAAGAACGTGATCTTCGTTAAATTGCTTGCCGGTGCAGTGGTTTTAGGTGTGAGCAGAAGGGCGCTTGCATTAATAAAGCCGGTCGCCTCTTGTCCGCTCTCACTTAACTTGTTTTCTGTCACCCCGGAACCTAATACCAGTGAGATGTCATCGGCACTTACCGTCTTCGGCAGCTTCGCCCAGAATGAAACCAACTGCATACCC